>JAHDBB010000466.1:0-1878 GCA_020630635.1 Chitinophagales bacterium | reverse complement strand
AACCCACAAGTTGGAATGGCTTGTGGGTTTTTTTTGTTTGATAAATAACAAATGCCATCTATTTTGATCCTTATTTTTTAAAACCATATTTGTATATTTGTGGTGTTAAATCACATTTATCATTCATCATTTATAATTTATCATTACAAAGCAGAATGCTTTGTTATTTTTCTTAATGACCAACCAAAAACAATCTTCTCGCCTTATAAAAATAGCCCTTTTTGCAACAGGCTTTTCAGGTATTGTCGCTGAATATGTCCTAGCAACTATGGCAACCTATTTTTTAGGAAATTCTGTAGTCCAATGGACGATGATTTTATCGGTTATGCTTTTCTCTATGGGATTGGGCAGCCGATTTAGTAAATACTTTTCCGACTACTTACTGGAACGATTCCTTTTAGCCGAATTAGCCTTATCTATGTTGGTAGGGTTTTCTGCTATTGCTGTATATACCATTGCAGGGTTTAGCACCTATAGTGGTTTTGCTATTTACTTTTTGAGTATCCTTATCGGTTTGCTCATCGGCTTAGAAATACCCCTTGTAACTCGTATCAATAGCGAGTATGAAGATCTCAAAGTCAATATCTCTTCGGTAATGGAAAATGACTATTACGGAAGTCTATTGGGAGGTGTCTTTTTTGCCTTTTGGGGCTTGCCCGTATTGGGATTGACACATACGCCCTTTGTCTTAGGAGGCATCAACTTTTTAGTCGCTTTATTCTTATACTTTCAGCTCAGAAATCTGGTAAAACCTATCTATCGAACTTGGCTCAATGTATTGTCTGGTATCGTTGGTGTGTGTTTGATAGCAGGAGCGATTTATGCCAGTCCCATCATTTTATTTGGAGAACAAGCTCGTTATAAAGACAAAGTCATTTTTCAAGAACAATCACAATATCAAAAGGTGGTGGTTACTCAATGGGAAGATGAGTATTGGCTGTATATTAATAACAATCAGCAATTTAGTACTTTGGACGAATGGTTGTATCATGAGCCGATGGTCCATCCTGTGATGAACTTGGGAACGAGTCCTAGAGAAATCTTAATCGTTGGGGGAGGAGATGGAGCCATTGCCAGAGAATTGCTGAAATATCCGAATGTTCAGAGCATTGAGTTGGTAGATTTAGACCCTGTTATTACGAATTTGGGGAAGGAACATCCCATCTTTGTCGAAATGAATGACAATGCTTTATCGCATCCCAAAGTAGAAATCTTCAATGATGATGCTTTTACGTTTATTGAAGGACGTAAAAAGTTTTATGACCTTATTTTGGTTGATTTGCCTGACCCTAAAACGGTAGAGTTAAGTCGCTTGTATTCTAAGGAGTTTTACTTTATGTGTCACAGACATTTAAGGGAACGAGGTATGTTGATAACACAGTCGGGAAGTCCTTACTATGCGACCAAAGCCTTTAAATGTGTGGGGAAAACGTTGGAAGCGGCGGGTTTTAATACTTTGCCCTTACACAATCAGGTGGTGACAATGGGTGAATGGGGTTGGCAAGTAGCAAGCAAGCATTTATCAGCCGAAGAAATGAAAAATCGTATGTTGCAAATGGATTTTGAAGGTATCGAAACTCGTTGGATTAACCAAGAGGCGATGTCTTTGATCACTTCTTTTGGTAAGGACTTGGTAGAGGTAAATGAGGAGGAGATTGAGGTCAATACGGTTCATAATCCTGTGTTGAGGGCTTATTATAAAAGTGGTAATTGGGATTTGTATTGATTTGAAAATGGGACGTTTTAAAAAAAAATGGGGACGATGGGACGTTTTAAAAAGGGACGTATGGGGACGCTTCGGTTCTTTTTGTGATTTGGGACGGTGGGACGTTTCGGTTCTTTTCAGGATAGTTTTCGATTAATAAATCATCAATCGTC
>JAHDBB010000465.1 GCA_020630635.1 Chitinophagales bacterium | reverse complement strand
ATGTGTTTATATTTAGTGACTGGTGACTGGTGACTGGTGACTGGTGACTGGTGACGAGTGACTGGTGACTGGTGACTGGTGACTGGTGACGAGTGACAGGTGACGAGTGACAGGTGACGAGTGATTCATATACTATAGGTTGTGTTTGCAACCATTTAGCCCCGATAGAAGTGGTATTCGTGTAGAAGCGTTGGCTTCGTAAAACGTTGGTTACACGAATAAGAACGGATAGCGGGACTTTCCATTGCGATGAAACATCATCCTTTCGCTCCTAATCAAAATACACCAATTGAAAACTGCATTAATAACTCATTATTTGACATTATAAAGCCCTTTTGCTACTAAAAAAACGTAATTGTCTCACTTTAAGTTTTAGATATTTTGGGAAATTAATATTTGCTTGTTAAGTTTGTGACATATACATTTGAAACTATATCTAATCATCCATTTTATATAATTATTATGAAGAAAATACTGCAAGGGACTTTGGTCTGTTTATTTTTATTATTGAATCTGTCAGTGGAGGCACAAATGTGTGAAGGGTGCGATGGGATGCGTTATAAAACACAAGTTTTTAATAATGTAGATGTCGATTTGGAAGTACAGTATGGTAATGCGCTTCAACCAACTATCTTTAATCCCAATGCAACTACGGATTTGGGAGTAGATATTTATCAACCTGTAGGGGATACACTTTGCGCTCGTCCATTGATTATTTGGGCATTTGGAGGCGCATTTGTGGTAGGAACGAGTCTTTCACCAGATATTGTGACCTTGTGCAATCGTTTTACGGAAATGGGCTATGTCAATGCTTCCATCGATTATCGACTTTCACCTGATTTACTGTTTGATAATAGCAATCAGAATGCATACGAAGCGGTGATGCTGGCATCTCATGACTTAAAAGCAGCCGTTCGATTTTTCTATAAAGATGCTGCTACGACCAATACTTATAAAATAGATACCAATAGAATCTATGTTGGTGGGGTTTCTGCTGGAGGAATTGCAGCCGTACATGTGGCTTATTTGGATGATCTTAATGAAGTGCCTGGACCTATCTATAATGATTTTGTCAACAATGGAGGGATAGAAGGAAATAGTGGAAATCCTGGATATTCTTCTAAAGTGGCAGGTGTTATCAATTTGTGTGGAGCGATATTGGATACAACTTGGATGGTCGCAGGTGATGCCCCAATTGTGAGTTTACATGGAACGAACGATGGAACAGTGCCTTATGATAATAGTCCTATTACCTTATTGGGGGTTAATTTATTGGTGGCTGGAAGTGAACCGATTCATCAACGAGCAGATAATTTGGGAATTGATAATGATCTATACTTGTGGCAAGGCGCTGGACATACGCCCTTTGTATCGGATGGAGCCTATATGGACACAACGGTTTGGGTTGTTCGAGACTTTTTAGCAGAACAAGTTTGCAAAGTTCCTGTAACCTTGAATCTTAAAACCATTTTGGAAGGCGCACATACAGGCACAGGAACCATGACGACGGATTTAAACGCTATATTGCCTTTGACGACTCCTTATGCCATTGCTCCTTACAATGCTCCTAATGAAATAGCTGCCAGTATTCCGCCCAATGCCGTAGATTGGGTTTTGGTGGAAGTGAGAACGGGTACACCTACTACAAGCGCACCAAAAGGAACACAGATGTATACTCAAAAATCAGCCTTTTTATTGGATGATGGGAGTATTGTTGATTTAGATGGTGTAAGCCCAATCACGATTGATATGCGGACAGATGATGATTACCATATTGTAGTACGTCATCGAAATCATTTAGATGTGATGAGTTCTAATGCTCTAATGCCTATCAATCGCAATATTACGTATGATTTTAGAACAGGAGTTGGAAACGCCTATGGAAACTTTCAATTGAAAATGGATGGTGGTTTTTCTGTAATGTATTCAGGAGATATTAGTCCAGATCATACGATACAAACGACTGATTTTGATATTTGGCGAATCAATCCAGCTTTGATTGAGGTGTATGATTTTTCGGATACCAATATGGATAGAACGGTCCAAACAACTGATTTTGATGAGTGGTTTCCTAATAAGGCGAAGGTTGGATCGCATGAGGTGGCGTACTAGATAGATGGTGACTGGCTTTTTGGTGGTTTAGAAAAATTCGTGAATTTTCTTTACAATAGCGGGTCTTTTTTTTCTTTTTTAGGAGCGAAGGGTTGGGGCTTCGTCGTATTGGGAAGTCCCGCTATCCGTTCCTATGAATGCAGCCAACGTTTTGTGAAGCCAACGCCTTGCATTCATACCACTACTATCGGGGCTATTTTTGAAAGGACAGAACAGATAGTAAAGGACCTTTTTGATTTTGTATCAATTAGGCAGTTGATAAGTGTTTAGTCAATCTTTTGGTTATCAAAAAATCATTGATATCTACTACATTAGAAGATGCTTCCTTCATTAGGTTGACTTTTAATAGAGAGCGTCCATGTTAGCTTGTACCCATGTCTGCTAGTCATTTAGTACTTGTATTGGAGATGATTTTGGCAATTGGAAGCATAAAAAGGGCGCATCCCAGATTGTCGCATTAGTAATTTTTTTGATTGTTATTTGACCATTTTCAGAACCGTTTTCTGTGTATTTTGACTGTTTGCTTCCTTGTCTTCGCCAGACAGGCCTTACTTTTTCAGTCGAAAAAAAGTAAGCAAAATTCTCGCTAAATTTAATGTTCCTCTCGCAGAGCCAACGCCTCGCTACCGAAATTTAGCAAGCCAACGCTTCTTTTTCGGTTCTAATTTGACCCATACATGGCTATTTTTTATATGCGACACTTTGGGATGCACCCAGATTGACCTACACTTATCCGATTAAGATAAAGGCTGACCATATTACAACGGGTACATCTTCTTGTTTGGATAGGGTGCGTTTTGCGGAAGATAAAGCCGCTTTTACTGTGTTTTCTTTTAAGAGTTCTTGATAAAATAAAATCATTAGGCGACTGGTTAATTCATCATTAATGGGAAATAAGGTCGTGACTATATTTTGAACACCCGCATATAATAAACCTCGACTAATAGACATCATTCCTTCGCTATTAGAGACGGTTCCAATGCCACTTTCGCAAGCACTTAAAACGACCAACTCTGTTTGTAAGTCAAAAGCATATACATCGTCTATCAATAAATAAGTATTGTCGTGTAAGACCAATCCAGATAATTGAGGGACTTCGTGTTGATGAAAATGGGCGGCTAAATGCACATACTTGGCTTGTTGTATCTGGTTTTTTAAGTTGTCTAAAGAGGCTTCTTCTTTCAAAAATACTTGCGCCTTTTTAGAAGCTGATTTGAATTGCTGGGCGATTTGTTCAACCTCTATTTTGGAATAAGGTAATGCTTGCCAATGGTGGTGGTCTCTTGATGCTTCTTGAAGTAAGTTATCTGCTTTTTGAGTGTTTTCATATAGGGGAGCCATTCCTAAAAAATCTGTTGGTTGGGGAGCTTTTTCTCCTTTGGATTCTTTTGCCCAAAGGGTGGCAGAATAATGATAGGAGATATTGAAAAAATCTAAAATATATTGGTCTTCTTTGATTAAAGTTTCAAAGGGAACTTTGGCTAAAATGCCATAAGGAATGATAACTAAATCTTGAATGTTGTCTCCACCAAATATATCAAAAATTAAATCGGCAACGGGTTCGATTAAGGTTTTGTAAAGTGATTTTGCTTTTTCTTGATAGGTCTTTTGATTATATATTTGAATAGCTTCTAATAAGGCATCAATATCTTTGGATAAGGTGGTTGTTTTGGGAGCAATAATTAACTCTACTTCGTCAGTATCTACATATAAAATGAAAATATCTTCTTTTCCAATGAGATAATGCAAAAGTTTTTCGTCTTCTTTTAGGTGGTGCTGTAAATGGGGTAAAGCGATGGTTGTCGTATTGTATTTAGCTTGATAATATTCGGGATAGTCTGTTTCCAGAGAGGCGATAAACCTTTGATACTCTTTTCGTTTTTCAAAAAATTGATGGTAAGTCGCTGCTTTTTGGTCTTCTTCGATACGTGCCAAAGTTCGTTCTAATCGGTCTAATTCTGTTTTTAAAGCAGTCTCTTTTTGAATAACCTCTTCGTTGATAAGGTTTTTTTTTGCTTTTCTTTCAACCATATTTTGGTGTAAGATATTGCTTTTACAAGTTTCAAAGATGGTGAGCAATTTGTCAAAATCAACGATATCTTGAGCATCAAGAGCTTTGATATAGGTTACATAAATATCGGCGAGATCATCATTCAGACTGATTTTTGATTTTTCGTCGATTCCTTGTTGAGTAACAGCAATGGTTTCAAAAGCATAGTCAAAATAAGCAATAGATTGGGTCAGATTTTCAGACTCTTTTCCTTTTATAAAATAAGCCTTTCCTATTTTGCTAATCATTCCAATGGCATACTCATATTCCCGAAATTGGTATTGGAGTTCTTTATTGGTAATGTCAAAGATGGAGTCGCTTATTAGGTTTAGCTCAAGTCCTTTATGATAGGCTTCTAAGGCCTTGTCGATTTGTCCTAAAGCCACATAGGCATCTCCTATTGGTTCATAAAAAGCGTACTTTCTAGGAAACTCCTTCACTTTTAAACCTTTTTTAGCATAGGCGATGCCTTTTTCATTGGGATGGATAGCGGCCCAACTAGCCCATAAATGACCATACATAAAACTATTGGTATCCTTATTAGTTTTCTCCAATGCTTCTTGGGATAATTGATAGTATTTTGCTGCATTCTCAATATCATCACTTTTCCTATAAGTACGCCCCAAAGTTGAATATAGTATGGCTAATTCTTGAATATATTTGGACGTTTTCCAACCTTTATTGTTTTTTTTAAAGAATGCAATTGATTTGAAGCTATACTTTAAAGATAGTTTGAAATTCCCAATGTTATTATAAGCATTGGTAAGCTCATTGTATGACACCATTTGTGTTTTTAGATGGAATTTTTCTCCAATTATTAGAGCTTTTTGAGCATAAAAAATGGCTTCAAAAGAATCTAATATTTGATTATGAAACCACGCTAAATAATTATGAACAAGTGGAATTTCTGTTGTGGGTAAGTTGCCATTTAGCTCTTTATTGAGGTGTAGGTATGCTTTACAAATCTCCATGGCTTTTTGATAAGTTCCTCCTTCTTTATTAATGACTAAGGGAGCCTGGTATCTTAAAATTCTGGATTGCCATAAATAAGGATGTTTTAATTGTTGGACTAACTTTTTGGCTTCATCAAAGAAAGCAGCCGCTTTTTTTAAATCTGGAGTAGCTAGTCCCATCAAACCTAGACAAAAAATATGATCTTCTATGGTACAATTATACCAATCAAGGGCTTTGTAGGCTTTGGTAAACCAATCTAATTGTTCA
>JAHDBB010000464.1:1692-5394 GCA_020630635.1 Chitinophagales bacterium | reverse complement strand
AAAGGATAGAACATATAGTAACTGAACCGTTTTAGAATTTAGATATTTGAAATTAGTATTTAATTCATTCGGGTCTAGTCGGTTGAGGAAAGTATTTCTTTGTGTCAGTAAAAAACCTGAAGTCGTTTTGCTTCATTCTTTAGGATGAAGCCACAAGAGATAAAAAACGAACTCCAAAGATTGTGTCCCTACTCAAATAGCCCCGATAGTAGTGGTATCACCAATGTGCGTTGGCAAAATGGTTCGGGTGGCTTGGTGATAAGAACGGATAGCGGGACTTTCCATTGCGACAACGCACCCAACCTTTCGCTCCAAAATAATAATACAAAATGAACTGCATTAATAATTCACCATTCATCATTCACCATTTTTGTATCGCTTCCAAACCTCCCCAAATTTCTTATTAAAAACCGCAGGATTTCGACTTTTATTATACAAAATTGGCGACTGAACCAACAAAATCAACTCTATACATTCTTTATCCGACAAATCTTCCAAGCTTTTACCAAAATGTTGATGCGTCAAATCCCACAAATCTTTAGAACGAAAATCCTTAGAACGTCCATATACAAAATCAAAACATTTGGCGGGCGACACATATTTTTGCAGCCCAAACCCAAACCAAAAAGCCTTATATTCTGCCTTCCAATTTTGATGCTTCTTTCTCAAAGCCTCATTCTCTTGAACCAAGAACGGATACACATCCCCACAAGGACAATTGTGTAAATCATACGTGTTTTGAGGGCGAAAAAGAGCAATGACAGACCGAAGAAATGAACTTCCCGAATAGACCTTTCGTTGATTCGGATACAGCTTATCAAACACCTGATAAAAGCCATCATCTAATTGAGGACTTTCCTGCACCACCCTCGCAAAATCTTTCATTTCATCTGCCGAAAAGTGCGTTCTCCAGTATTGTGGTGCAAATATCGAAAACGAAATCACACCAAACAATAAAAGGACCATCAAGATTTTGAATGCTTTAAAAATAAACCGCATCCTCAAAAGTAAGAAAAAGAAGGGATGAACAGAAAAATCTTCCTTGTGAGCTAATTTCATCGTGAAATAATAGAATGTATCGTTTTAATGCAGTACCATCTTTTGCTTATAGAAATCTAAACTATTTTGAAACGAATTATAACAAAACGGCTCTTAGTTAAGTTAGCTTTTTCCAGCTAAAAAGCCGTTAAGAAGTAACCTTGTTTGAGCGAAGCGAGTTTGGTTACTTTAGGTTTTTTAGTGCAGCAAAAAGCGTTAAGACTTAACGTCAAGCCTTGATTTTTGCTTCCTTTTTATCAAGAAAAAGAAGACACAAAACAAACAGATAAAAATGCTTTTTTAAGACCAAATTCATATCAAATTACTTCCCCAATTCCTTCGCACACGCCAAAGTCGCAAAACTCACCTTTGTACCTTCCAAACCCAACAATTGCTCCGCACAAGCAATCAAAGTCGCTCCAGTCGTCACCACATCATCGACCAACAACAAATGTTTGCCTTGCAAAACTTCTGCCTTCCGAATAGCAAAAACCGTCTTTACATTTTGCCATCGTTCTTCCTTTGACTTTCTCGTTTGACTCTCTATATTTTCAGCCTTCACCACCGCATCATAAAAAGCAGGACATTCCAAAACCTCACTCAAACCATCCGCAATCGCATCACATTGATTATAGCCACGCTTTTTCAGCTTTTGAGGATGCAAAGGCACAGGAACAATCCCATCAATTCCTTGCCAAAGTTCTGCCTCTTTCAACTGCCGACCCAATATTTTGCCCAACTTCACCCCAATCTCATAACGACCTGCATATTTCAACTGATGCATCAATTCTTGTACCTTTCCTTCCTTTAAGAAAAAGTACAAAGCAGTGGCTTCTTGAAAACGGACTCGACCCAAAAAATGTCTAGCAATAATATTTTCTTTATCCAAGTGAAAATTAGTCTTGGGCAATTCATACAAACATTGAAAACAAATCAAGTCTTCTTGTTTATTCATTCGATTTTTACAAGCACAACACAATTGAGGATAGACCAATCCCACCATATCATACAACCAAGTATTTTTAATATTAATCATCATACACTTTTCTTCTTACAATGAAAAACTTTTTCAAATGCAAGTAAAAAACGCTTGCAAAACACAAAAAATCCATTGTATATAGTAAAAGCAAACATGAACTTATTAAAAATCGAACAAGAACTCAAAAAGCGTTTAGACTATCCTTATCAATGGAAACGAAGACAAAATAACGACTTTGATCAACAAACAAAATACATCTATCGCATTCAAGAATTTGATGAATTGCTCAAAACGATTCAAAGACAACATCCTCACGATCCACAAAAAGACTACTTCAATTATGCCCTCAATCGTTGGTATAATTTCTGGTCTGCCAAAGCCATCGAAAATCTATTTTGTCAATCACCCAATGTACAAGCCATCCAAAATCCTTATCACAAACAAAAAGATTTTACCATCAACAATATCGCCTTTGATCACAAAACATCTGTCTTTCCCAAAGCCTACGCAAAACCTTTTAGCCACGCCCAAGAAAACTCAACAGACCTCATCCAATGGCTCTATCAAAACCAAAGCCAACAAGGAAGAAAACATTTGAAAAATCGTCTGTTCATCGTCTTATACGACCAATACAACCAAGAACATTGGAAACTCAAAGCAGATATTCAATGGCTACAATCCATCATCCAAAACTATCTGAAAAACTTTGATCAAAACCAGTTAAAAGTCTTCTTTTTTAATTCCAATCAACTGACTTATAGCGATATTATTTTTGCTGTAAAATCCTAAAAATAAAAAAAGCCATGCCTACCAATGAGACATGACTTCTTACAGTAAAATCGAACAAACGTTCTTTTAATTTAACTTTGAGTTGGATTTTTTTATGATCCTTATGTAGTAAAAAACTAATCTCTAAAATCAACTGATCCTGAACCTGTTATATCAGTACTAATAGTAGGATTGCCTTTGTATTCTACATCACCACTACCTGTTATTCTAACATCCAAATGATTATTAACAAACACTTCTGCACTACCAGAACCAGAGATATTAACAGAAGTATCATCTGAAATCATTTCAAAATTTTCGACATCACCAGACCCCATAATTTCAATTTCTTGATTAGGGGTATTTCCAGTCAAAGAAACATCACCACTACCAGTGATTTTGATATTTAAATCCTCCACATTCAACACACAATCACATTCGATATCACCCGAACCAGTTGTTTTAAAATCCAGTCTATCTACCTCCACCAAATTCTCTAAAGTCACATCTCCTGAACCGGTTATTTTGATATTTTCGATATCTGGAATAGTGATAAAAATTTGCATATCTTCTAAATCATCATAACAACCAGGTGTCATTTTAATTTTCCATTCATTATTATCCACCTCTGTTTGAATATCCTCAATTAAGTTAGCATAGCCCTTCACTTCCACTTTTTGAGTTTCTCCCTGTTGTATAACAACATCTAAGTTATCTGACAACGCAATACTATGAAATTCATCCAATACCAATTCTTCTGTGACCAAAGCACCATCTCCATCTTCACAGTCCAAAACTCTTTCACAAGAAGCTAGTGAAAGTAAACAAACAAAAGCTGTCAAATACAAAAATGATTTTTTCATGAGATTGTTTTTATATTTTCAAAAAAACTACAAATCAAAGACTCACGAAAATCC
>JAHDBB010000464.1:0-1592 GCA_020630635.1 Chitinophagales bacterium | reverse complement strand
AAAAAAAGACCACAAACCCAATGGGAATGTGGTCATCTATGTGTGTAGTAATAAGGTAAGTCAAAGTTCAATAACAGGATCGATAAAGCAAGTACTTTTAGTAAATTCAGCCCGTTCACCATCTGCATACATCACCACTGCTTTTACCCGTCCTTTTTTAGTATAGCCATCCATAATAATACGCATGCCATCCTCCGAAAGTTTACCCTTAATGGGCGTTTGATCCTTGTCATATTCCAACTGTTCAATCGACATAGCAGGCTTATCAAGATAGATTTGATGCTGTTTAAACATTTTTATATCCTCATCATCCATACGTTGGCTCATCTGCTCTTTCAACTTTTTCTCATCCGCAATTTTTTGAGCTTCTGTCACTTGAGCTTCTGCCAGTTGGAATGTAAGAATACAAAAACATATAGTAAATAAGTATTTCATATAGCTTTTTATGATAAAAATAGTAAGAAATGATAAAAAAATAAATGTACAGTTTTTGATAAAAAATGGATAGTGATTTTTTGACCATTCCTAAGATAAATCAAATACTTTGATTAATTTAAGCCAAATTTTCTATTTAGACAAAAAAAATCACAAAAAAATGGCTTTAGATAAACATGGAATCGCCAAAAGGATCGCCCAAGAGCTAAAAGATGGCTATTATGTCAATCTTGGAATTGGTATTCCAACACTTGTTTCTAACTATATTCCTGAGGGCATCAACATTGTTTTACACTCCGAAAATGGACTTTTAGGAATGGGACCTTTCCCCACAGAAGCACAAGTAGATGCCGATTTGATCAATGCAGGTAAACAGACAGTGACAACTCTACCAGGAAGCAGCTTTTTTGATTCTGCCACCAGTTTTGCCATGATTCGAGGAGGACACATTGATCTCACCGTTTTAGGAGCGATGGAAGTGTCAGAAAACGGGGATATTGCCAATTGGAAAATACCTGGAAAGATGGTCAAAGGAATGGGCGGTGCGATGGATCTGGTAGCAGGAACAGAGAACATCATCGTTGCCATGCGACACACCAATAAAAGGGGCGAGTCGAAATTACTTTCTCAATGTTCCCTACCCATTACAGGGCTAAACTGTATCAAACGCATTGTTACTGATTTGGCAGTTTTAGAAGTCGCAGACGGAGCTTTTCATCTCAAAGAGCGTGCGCCAGGCGTATCTATCGAAGAAATCCAAGAAAAAACGGCTGGCAAGCTCATAGTAGAAGGAGACATCCCCGAAATGCAGATATAAAATTATAGAGTTCAATCAGATTGTTTACAAGCTATAAATAATCAATCCGATTGATATGATGGTTTTGTCCTTTTACTTTTTATTCTTTAGGAGCGAATGGCAAGGTACTTCGTCGCAATAGAAAGTCCTGCTATCCGTTCTCATTCGTGTAGCCAACGTTTTAGGAAGCCAACGCTTCCACACGAATACCACTACTATCAGGGCTAGTTGGTTGAGGTAGCAACTTCTTAGTGAATGTAAAAAGTGACATAAAGGGACGATAAGTGACGTGTAGGGACGTAATTTAAAATTTATTCGACTCGTTTTTTATATCAAAAAAACGTCCCATCGTCCCAAAACC
>JAHDBB010000463.1 GCA_020630635.1 Chitinophagales bacterium | reverse complement strand
CTAAACTCAACCAACTAGACCTGATAGTAGTGGTATTCGTGTAGAAGCGTTGGCTTCAAAAAACGTTGGCAACACGAATAAGAACGGATAGCAGGGAGACCTGTTACGATGAAAGAGGAACTGTTCTCTCCTAATCAAAAAATGGAATGGGATTAAGAGGATTTAATTATCGACTAATAAAAACGTTCTTACCATCCTAAAATCTTGAAATGAACCACAACTATTGACTATGGACTGAGAAAACTATCGACCCGAAGAATAATGTCACAGAAAAGTAACCTTTTTCCGAATCTACCGAATATATAAAACAGAGTGTTAAGTAACGAGAAAAAAATAACTTCTGCATTTGGTAGTGATCTTTTGAGCCAATATTGCGTTGAAAAGCCTCGTCGTAGCACTGCTATGACTATGTTTTTCGCCTTATCTTGACTCAAAATCTCTTTTCCCAAAATGCTGGACTTATTTTTTAATCGTTACTAAAATATAGTGACTTTATTAGATTTCTATTTCTTATAATAGCCATAAAAACACTAAATTGATTTATATTTTTAATTTAAATTAAATGAAACCCATTATGTATCAAAAACTAATGAGTCTTTTTAGTGTACTTTGCCTATGCACGGTGCCTACCTTTGCCGATACAATTTACGTAGATATAAATGCTGGAGGAGTCGAGGATGGAAGTAGTTGGAACAATGCATTTACCTCTTTTTATGATGCCTTAGATGCTGCCCAAGAAGGCGACCAAATCTGGATCGCAGCAGGAACTTACCAACCAAGCGATGATGATATAACCAGCTTTTTTACCCTTAAAAATGGCGTGGAAATTTACGGTGGTTTTACAGGAGAAGAAGAGGCTTTGGAAGAACGAGATTATGAAGAAAATGAAACCATTTTTAGTGGCGATCTATTAGGAAACGACATTACTGGAAATTTTGATGAAAATAGAGAAGATAACGCTCGACATATTTTTTGGGTAGAAGCAGGTATAAATGAAACGGCTGTTTTAGATGGTGTGATTTTACGAGGAGGCAATACAGCAGGAGAAAGTGGAGAGAGTGATGAACGCAGAGGTGCAGGTATATTTTGCTTTGGATCGCCCGTTATTAGAAACTGTACCTTTACCGATAATTATGCCTATTTTGGTTCTTTGTACTTTAGAGGAAGTCAAGGAAATGGACGAGCCGAAAATTGCAAAATTTATGGAAATTTTGGGTATTCAGGAACGGCTATCACCATCGCTTCTCCTGATACAGATGATCCAGGAACACCCATTATTGTGGATTGTGAAATATATGATAATGTCGGAACTTTTGGAGCTTGCGCTTTATTGGTCAATGCCAATCCTACTTTTGACGAATGCCTAATCAGAGACAATGTTGGAGAACAAGGAGGAGGAATTTTTGTCAATGATTTAGGTACATTAGGCTCATCACCACTCATTACCAATTGCATCTTTGAAGACAATGAAGCAATGGATAGAGGAGGAGCGGTGTACAACTCCAGTGATCCAGGAAAAACCTTTATCATCAATTGTACTTTTGAGGGTAATTCTGCTGTACAAGGTGGCGCTGTAGTAGCAAGTAGTATGTCAGAAACAGATGTTTTAGGTTGTACTTTTGATGACAACAATGCGGTTGAGGCAGGCGGAGCGATTTATACTTATGATGCTGCTCATGTTGCCATTGAAGATGCAGTCTTTATAGAAAATGAAAGCTTCAATGGTGCTTGTTTAGGCAATGCATCACAAGCTATTTATGAAGTTAAAAACTCGATGTTTGTTGATAACGATGCCGTCAATAAAGGAGGCGTATTATTTACAGTAGGCTGTCCTGTCAGTTTTGAAAACTGTACCTTTGATGGAAATGATGCAGACTGGGGCGGAGCCTTGTACAACGTTTATTCCTCCGCTTTTGTCGTTGATTCTTGCCAATTCAATGAGTCAGAAGCCAACAGGGGCGGAGCGATTTTTGTCACCAATACACCAACAGAAGTAAGCAACTCCTCTTTTACGAACAACGAAGGAGGCGATGAAGGCGGAGCAATTTTTATGAATGATAGCACGACTTCTATTATCGAAAATTGCCACTTTGATAACAATGAAGCAGACTTTGGTGGAGCCATTCGTCAAGTCGAAGGAGGCGGTTCTTATCTGGTCAATTGCAGATTTGATGACAATACAGCCGAAGAACAAGGCGGTGCTTTAATTTTTGAAGGAGATGTAAATGCAATTATCCATAACAGTCTTTTTGTCAATCATAGCGTTCCTGATGATGGTGGAGGCGCACTTTTGACTAAAGGAAATTCCGTTGTACAATTTATCAATAATACGGTTTATGGAGCAGGTGGTTGTGTTACGGAAAGTGGTGGTCTGGTCATCATGCGAAACTCTATTTTTTGGAATGAAGAAAATGTGGAGTTAGCCAATAATGGTGGCGGGATCAATGGCGAATACTGTCTTATCAAAAACGGCTTTCCCAATATATCCAATCTTTTGATTGACGATCCTCTTTTCAAAAATCCAAGTGAGATGGACTTTACATTATCTGCCGAAAGTCCAGCCATTGATAGTGGAACGCCCGATATTGAGTCACTCAATTTACCGTCTGTTGATCTCAATGGTGAAAGTCGAGTACAAGGTGATTTTATTGATTTGGGAGCTTATGAGTTTGGTGGAATGATTGATACGACAATGATGGACACGATGGACATAGATACTATGGATATGGATACGATGATGATGTCGCTACATGCACCTAAAGATTTAATTAAATTAGAAGTCTATCCCAATCCGACCAGTGATTATCTATTTGTACGTTTAGACCCTCAACTTTTGAATGAAAAATTATCTGTCGCTGTCGAAAATATCAAAGGTCAAAGAGTCTTGACGACTTCTCGTCTTCCTCAAAATAATCGTTTGGATTTAGTCAACTTACCAAAGGGCGTTTATATCTTAAAGTTGTACAATAAAGAACGATTGGTCGGAGAAGAGAAGGTGGTGAAGAAGTAGATTTTAGTCTATAGTCGAAGGTCCATAGTCCATAGTTGTAGTTTGGGTTGTAGAGGAATTCTATTCCTTTTCTATCTATTGGGCAAAGAATCTTTTAGAGAAGCGAATGGTGGATGCTTCGTCGTTATAGAAAGTCCCGCTATTCGTTCCTATCCCCTTGTAGAGCAAATTCATGAATTTACTCTACAAGGGGATACCACTGCTATCGGGGCTATTGGTGAAAGGTCAGGACTTCTTAGCACCATCTTTTTTTGAACAGAATTTGAGGAATGAGATAGAATGGGCAGAATTTTTGAATAGAATTAGAGGAATGAGATAGAATGCTCAGAATTTTTTATTGATGTATAACGACTTAAATTTTTCAATTTAAGACCTGCATTCGTGTATTTATGACAAAAAACTCTGTAAGAATCACATTCGTGTATTTGTGGCAAAAATCACGTAAGAACCGCCAAATCACTCACCAAAATTCTGCCAATTCTAAAAATTCTTCAAAATTCGAGTCTGGACAGGGAGGGTTTTATATCAGGCATAATCTACTGACATCTTCTTAATAGCTTCAATCACTTCCTCTACAGTCTCTTTCAATTCCGATCCCATTCGACGATACTCATTAGGATATTCATCTTTCATAAAGTACATCAAGGCAAACCAAATGGGACGGTAACGGTCTTTTAGTTGTAAATCTTTATACTCTTTATTGGTGAATAAATTATAGACAAAGTGGTATTGTTTTTTGGATAAGAGCATCAATAGATAATGTTTATATGCGTCTGGATGAGTTTCTATGAATAAAATGTTGTATATAAATTTACTTGATGTAATAATGGATTTGTTAATTTGATTATTCCATAGTTGAATATTAGCTAAAGTATGTGAATAATTGGGGATATTTATTTTAGTGGCTTTAGTTGCATATTTTAATGCATCTTGTGGTTTGACTTTTTGAGTGAAATATAACCAAGCTAAACCATTTAAAGCTTTTATATTACCATTTTTAATTGCTTTTAAATATAATTTTTCTGCTTTTTGAAAATTTTTAAATTGATTTTTATAAAGTAATGCTAAATTATACATTGCATCATTATGATTTTTTTCAATTGCTTTTAAATATAATTTTTCTGCTTTTTGAAAATTCTTAAGTTCTTTTTCATACAACAATGCTAAATTAAACATAGCATTTACATTATTATTTTTAATTGCTTTTAAATATAGTTCTTTTGCTTTTTGAAAATTTTTAAACTCAACTTTGTAAATAATTGCTAAATTATTACTTGCTTCAGTGTAACCATATTTAATTGCTTTTTCATAATAATTTTTAGCTTCTGCTAAATTTTTATTTTCTTTAAAAATTTGACCCGTTTTAAAATAAATATTTCCATTTTTTTTAGGATAGATTAATTCTTTTATCATCTCTGTTTGACCATTTTTTACTAGCTGTTCAATCTTTTTTAATAATTTTATATCAGACTCTGATGAAAGCGTTATTAATTGTTTATCATCTTTTTCTATAAATAATTCTATTTTGCATTTTGTTAAACTTTTTGCTAGTTCTTTATTATATCTTTCTAAGAAGTTCATTGTTTTTTCAAATACTTCACATTTTATATCTATTGGTAAGTGTTTAGTACCAATGATGGTTATTGCAGAGTAAAAAGCAGTGTTAGTATTATAATTTTTATCTTTTAATGCTTCAATATATTGTTTTGCTTTTTTGATTATTGCTTTTTCATCACACCATTCTTCCAAAAATCGTACAAACCAATAGACTCTTTGTTTATGGTTTTTGCGACCATTTCGCATTAGATACCAAATATTAAAAAAGCGTTCTTTTAGGCGATACAAATGATTTTTTGTAGTAGTGGGAATGGCTTCTACCCATCCATTGTCACGAAGTTGTTTGAGTTGAGCAGAGATGATTTTACTGGAGATACGAGTTTTTTCTACAAGTTCTTTGGTAGAAATAGCGTCCCATTCCAACGCCATTGCATGAACAATGCTCTGTTGATTTTTAGGTAAGTCATCCATCCGATGTTTGTAAAGAGGGGTGATTCTATCTATTAGATGTTCTAAATCATCAAAGGCTTTTCCTTTTTGGCTATCTACAAAGATTTCAAACATTAAAATAATGATACGAATAGTACCTCCTGTTAGTCGTCTTAGACTTTCGACTCTTTTGGGTTGATTTTTAATGATATGTTGAATAGTTTCTTTTTGGTAAGATTCTCCTAATTTCAAAAGTAGGGTTTCGGTTTCTTGTTGATTGAGACCTTGTAAATGCTCAATTCTAAAAAACTCGTAGAAAGGATGTTTGTATTCTACGGTATACTCCAGTAAGTAAGGTGAGGCAGCAATCAAACGAAATTCTGGATAAAGCATCAAAATTT
>JAHDBB010000462.1 GCA_020630635.1 Chitinophagales bacterium | reverse complement strand
TCGGGGCTAGGTCGTTGAGGTCTCTACTTCTTACAAACTGAACCAATTTAGATTAACCTATCTTGAAAAACGACACCAACGCATTCTAATAAATGTTAAAGGTTCTTTGGCAACAGTCGAAGAGCCTTTTTTTCAATTTAATCAGAGGTCATCAACAGTTCTTCACGAAACTTTTAACCAATTTGCTATTTTATGAACACGCAAAAAACAGAAACCCATCCTCTCCTACCCAGTGGCGAATGGGAAGGATTTTACTGCTATCATTATAGTCCACAACAACACAAGATGTCAACCGAGTTGATGTTTAGTCATGCGATTGTTTCGGGTTCAGGAGTCGATGATGTCGCTCCTTTTACTTGGATGGGAAAATATAGCCTGGATACTTTTAAAATTGACATGTATAAATCCTATACGACTCATGAAGTATTTTACAAAGGAGATATTGATGAAAATGGCATTTGGGGAAATTGGGAAATTTTCTTTGATGTAAATGCTTATCCCAAAGAGATGGTCGCCTACGCCCAACAATATTATCAACAAGCCAGACAAGAAATGATTGGTGGTTTTCATATTTGGCCCAAAAAATTGGGAAGGGGAAGAAACGCTCGTTCTCAAAGCGAAAAAAAGGAATCCAATATTTTAAAAGAAATCTATCAAGAAATATTTTCATAAATTTTAAAAACTGTTCAGTTTGTGAAGCATTCTGTCCATTCCAACTAGCCCCGATAGTAGCGGTATAAATGCAATGGCTTGAAACCACAAGTCGAAAAGACTTGCGGCAGAAGCGGTGGCTGCATTTATAAGAGCGGATAGCGGGACTTTCCGTTACGATGAAAGAGTAATAACCGTTCGCTTCTCTAAAAGATTCTTTGCCCAAATAGATGTTTAAAGAAAATGAAACGTTCTTCAAAAGTTCGACCACTGCGTTTACTCATTTTGAAAAAGTTTAATTTCCCATCTATTTGACAAAGAATAATGCCTAAAAAAGGAATAGGATTATCAGGATTAATTTCGGAATTAATAGGATTTCAAGTTTAGAACTAAAACGCCCCTTCGTCCCCAAAGCAAATAATGAACCATAACGTCCCGTCGTCCCAACATGTAAAAAATGTCCCACCCTTTAATTCTCATTCGTATTAATCCCGTATTTGTCCAAAAGGTAAATGAGTGAAGTGATGGAAGCTGCTCCCAATTCCAACTCCCGCTTATTGACCTCCTCAAAAACATCATTAGAAGCATGGTGATGATCGAAGTAACGTTGAGAGTCAGGAACAAAACCGACTAAAGGAATATCTTGGTCTTTGAGCCTGCCAATATCCACACCGCCAAAACCTTTGTCAAAGTGATGAATGTCGTAAGGCTTGAAAAGTTCTTCCCATTTTTCAATTTGCTTTAAGGCATCATTTTGTACATCTTCTGTACCGTCTATGCTAAAACCTCTGGGCGTAAATCCTCCCCGATCCGACTCAATCGCAATCATATGATTCATCTTTTGGAGCTTGGCTTGCTTGGCATATTCGATCGCACCATTGGGACCATTTTCTTCATTCATATACAACACACAACGAATCGTTCTTTGTGGACGAATCCCCAGTTTTCGCATCAAGTACAAGGCTTCGATGGCGTGAACAGAACCTGCTCCGTCATCATGTGCGCCTTCTCCTAAATCCCAACTGTCTAAATGCCCACTCACCAAAATGATTTCTTCAGGATACAACTCACCCATAATATCTGCGACCACATTGTGCGATAATTTGTCCTCAAAATTTTGGCAAGATAGCTTGATGTGAACCTGTAATTTAGGGTCTTCTCTTAGCTTCTTACTCAACATTTTGGCACCATTGGTACTGATGGCAGCAGCAGGAATTTTTTTGACATCCTTTTTGTAACGCTGTACGCCTGTATGCGGTAAATCATCTTGACGCAAACCCATCGAGCGCACTAATACCGCTTTCGCTCCAAAAGGCGCAGCCGTACTTGCTCCGCTAGAACGTTGATCCACACATCCACTGTATGCCGCAAAAGTATTAATCAAACGAGGCTCCATTGGACGATTGTAAAAGACGATTTTATCTTTTAGTTTTTCTTCCCCCAACTTTTCAATATCCTCAATTCCGAATACCTCGACGACTTCTCCTGTCAAACCTTCGGCTGGCGTTCCAACCGAACTACCTAACGCACAAATTTGAGTAGGAATGACGGTTCCATCCGATAAGCGAATTTCGGCATGTTCGGTATCGCCTCGCTCCCAATGTGGAACCATCACAGGCTGCAACCAAACCGTATCGGCGATCTCGCTCAATACTTTTTGTCCCCATTTGACGGCTTTGTCGGCTCCTTCTGAACCACTCAAACGAGGTCCAACGTCTTTACATAATTGACGAAGATGTTCGTATGCTTTGCCTTCTGTAAGAGCCGCATCAAAGATGTCCCGAAGCATTTTTTCATCTTCCGATTGGGCGAAAGTTGGCATATTCAAAATAATTAATAGAATGAGAATTAGATAATTTGTTTTCATTTTGTTTAGAGTTGATTTGGCTTTAAATATAAACAAATGATTTTATAAATAGAGATTTTTGGATTGAATTTTTCAAAAGTGAGTAAGTAGGTGCGTCTTATAACACAAAATAGAAACTGCTTTCCCTATGCAATTAACTTAATACTATTACAAAACAACAACTCATGAAACGATCATCGAATCTTTCTTTTTACCTTATTTTACTCCTAAGTTTTTTCTCACTCAATATCTTTATTAGCTCATGCTGTCGCTGTGTAGATGGAGAACCCAATGGCTTTTGTGATGAAGACAAATCGTGTGATGATGACGACGACGGCTGTATATCAGATGGTAATTGTAATGAAGATTGTGCGAGTGACCCCGATTGTCCTGTGTCTATTGGAGCCAACACGATTACCTTAGAATGTAGCAATATTACTGAGGACATTACTTTGGTAGACAATCCCGATGCAACCGTTGATTATTTTATTGATTGTGTGATGAATGTCAAAGCCAAAGTAAATATCAATCCAGGTGTTGTTATTGTTTTTGGAGACGATGCGGGATTGGTCATTACAGACGAAGGACATTTAAATGCCATTGGTACAGCAGGCAGTAAAATTACATTTAGAGGTCAACAAGCAGTCAAAGGTTTTTGGAGAGGCATCCACTTTGGCAGCAATACCTTACAAAATCAACTGGAACAGGTCGTTATCCAAGATGCTGGATTAGAAGAGGTTGTTTATTATGGCAATGACATTACAAGTCTGATGATTTATGATGGGCAAATTAGCTTAAATAATGTGACCATTCAAAATGGCGCAGGACATGGTTTAACGATTTATCAAGATGTCAAAATCAATGATTATAGCGAACTCACCATTACCAATCACGACAAAGAACCTCTTTATATTTCCAGTAAAAGAGTAGGCGATTTGGATGGTCTAAATTCAGATTATTCAGGCAATTTAATTGACTTCATTTCCGTCTATCCACACGCACTAGATGCTGACGCAACTTGGCAACAAACCAATGTTCCTTACCTTATTGAAAATGACGATGTTTTAGAAACGGATGAAGCTTGGACCATTGAAGCAGGTGTTACGATGGTGATGCAAGAAGATGGAGGTTTAGCTGTTGACGATGGCTCTTTAACCATCTCTGGAACAGGTGCAGAACCTGTCATTATTCGAGGACGAGAAGCGGTCAAAGGTTTTTGGCGAGGCATCCACATCGAATCCACCAGTATCAACAACAACTTTACCAACCTACAAGTCTCTGATGCTGGTTTAGACGAGGTATTTTATTACAGCAATACCGTTACCAGCATTTTAGCTTATAGCGGTTCTATCAAACTCAACAACGTTCAAATTTCCAATGGATCAGGCTATGGACTTACCCTTTACAATGATGCCCAAGCATTAGAGTACAACAATGTGACCATCACCACACACGATGAAGAACCTTTATATATTGGGAGTGAACGCATTGGCGATTTAGATGGAATGGCTTCAGATTATACAGGCAATACAAAGGACTTTATTTTAGTAGCAGAAGGAGACATCACTAGTGAATGCACTTGGACTAAAACCAATGTGCCTTACCTTATCGACAATGGCACGATTGACATTTTAGCAGCGACCATTATGGAAGCAGGCACAACCGTCACTTTCAAAGAAACTAGCGGTTTGGGCGTAACAGGCGATGGATCATTTGATGTACGTGGGACGAGTGCAGACAAGGTTACATTTACGGGTCAAAGTCCTGTCAATGGCTATTGGTTGGGCATCCTCTATGCGACCACTTCGATTAACAACAGAATCACTCATGCCAATATCGAATTTGGTGGCGGTGACGAGGTGTATTACTGGGGCAATGCAGAAGCAAATCTGACCGTTTATTCGGGCGGCTTAATAGTCGAAGACTGTCACATTTCCAACAGTGCAGCTTGGGGTATTTTCATTCATGACGATGCCGATTGCGACTGCATTAACAACACTTTTGCCAACAATGATAGCGGTGATATAGGTCCGTAATTTTAATTATAAATGGTGAATGGTGAATTATGAATGCAGTTCACTTTACCTTTATTTTTAGGAGCGAAAAGTCAGGTACTTCGTCGTCATAGAAAGTCCCGCTATCCGTTCCTATGAATGCAGCCAACGTTTTAGGCAGCCAACGCATTGCATTCATACCACTACTATCGGGGCTAGTTGGAAAGATAAGAACCGATAGTAACTGAACCACTTTAAAATTTTGAGATTAAAAATCAACCCATTCGTACATTTTTTGAAAGCATACACATAACATTAACACACCAATTTTAATCCTTCTAAATAAAAAAGGCAGTCATTTTTTGGGCTGCCTTTTTCCAAGTATTTACGTCCTTTATCTTCACAGCGACTTTGCAAATAGATATAAACCAAATCCCATCATCTCTCGACCATACCTTAATTGTCCTTGACGAAAGGCTCTTAATTTTTGTAAATGCTCTGACTTTTTATTTTCAGGCAAGTTAGGCGTTAGAAAAAAATAATATACTCAAAAATAAAATGACTATTCTGTAGAAAATACCTCTTTGTAGGAACAGTTTGCAACTGTTCACCTATGTGAAGAGGAAACAGTCAAATTAGAGGGCATTATATCATTGACGGCTCATACGAAAGAACAGATGCTATCTGTTCCTACATTCAATCGACTACTCAAAAATGTATATTTTATTTTTTTCAAGCTCCCTTAAGTACCTATGCACAAATAATCGTCATTTTTGAGTTAGGCTATTTTTCAATTAGACAAGGCATTTTTAGAGCTAATAGCCGAGCTATTAGGGAAAAAAATAACGCAGGATTATTGAAAAAGAGGCACTCATAAAATGTGTCGATTATTTAGGTTTAGGTACTTATT
>JAHDBB010000461.1 GCA_020630635.1 Chitinophagales bacterium | reverse complement strand
TACACGACGAAGCTCCCAAACTTTCGCTCCTAAAAAAGTAAAAAAGAACCCATAAAAGAATGATGATAGATTATAAAGCTTCGACTTTTTTGCGTCTTTTGGCGAGTAAACCTTGTGTGGGTGAAAAAATGAAAACGAGGGCGAAGAGAATGCCCATAACGGTACTGATCGCTCCTGCAATGGAACCATCTAAGAAAACGGCTAAATAGTATCCGCCGATGGAGGCTAAAATCCCAAAAAGACTGCTTAAAAGTAGCATGGTCGGCAATTTGTCGGTCAAAAGGTAGGCGGTAGCGGCTGGTACAATCAAAAAAGCAACGACTAAAATGGCTCCGACAGACTCGAAGGAAACAACGGTGGTCAAGGATACGGCTGCCATCAAAACATAATGCCAAAAGGTGGTCGAAATACCAATAGAAGTAGCGTATTCGGTATCAAAAGTCGTGAGAAATAAGCCCTTGTAGCCGATTTTGATAAAGGCGAGGATCAGCAGTAACACCGTTCCCAAAATCCATACTTGTCGGGGTGCGTGATCTAAAAAAGTACCCGTTTCAGGCAAATCTAAGGGAATATAGGCAATTTCCCCATGTAAAACACAGTCTTGGTCTAAATGAATATTGTCAGCAAATGCGGCAATGAGAATCACTCCTATCGCAAATAAAAAGGTGAAAATCATCCCAATAGCGGCATCGGCTTGAACTCCTGCTTTTTTATGGAATACCTCAATTAGAAAGGTACAAAAAATGCCCATCAAAGACGCTCCTACCAAAACGGTAAGGGATGAGATAGAACCTGATAAGAAAAAGGCAATCACGATACCTGGTAAAACGGCATGCGAAATGGCATCGCCTATCATTGAGATTTTACGCAAGATGAGAAAACAGCCCAATAAAGCACAACATATTGAGACTAAGGAAGCGGCGAGTATGATCCAAAAAGCATTCATATTGGGTGATTTTTAGGAAAAGAGAAATAGAAACTAATCCGCATACGGTATCTTACTTTGATGCGGATCATATTCGGGATGATTGAGCAAAACTTCCAGCTCCTTCTCCAATTCTGGGGTAATCACATGCTCCATGGCTTCGGCTGTCTCATGTACATGGTCAGAAGGCAAACGCAGATATTCAGTTAGATAGACTTCCCAAAGACGGTGTAAACGTACCATTCTTTTTCCTTCTGAAAGTCCTTCTTTGGAGAGCAACCAAGCCTGATTTTTTTCTTCCACCAAGTCCTTCTTCTTCAAACGACTCAACGCATTCAACATCATTTTTTCGCCCATATCTCGCTTCGCCATCAACTCCGTAATCGGTCGATATTTATCAAAGCCATTATCTTGTTCATCCAATTGATACATCAACTTCAAGACATTTTCTTCCAAGATTTTTTTAAAGTTATTGCGTTGTCGCAATCGCTTAAAAACGAGTCCTTTTTTGGGTGCAAATAAGATGGACAACAAGGCCAAAAATAACATAAAAACAATGATCCAAGGACCTGTGGGCATTGAAGGGGCAACATAAGATATAAACGCACCTCCAATATTGGACAATGCCCCAATAATCGCTGCTAAAACCACCATCACTTTCAAGTCATCGGTCCAAAATCTGGCAGCCACCGCAGGCGTTATCAACAAAGCGGCAATCAACACCACTCCTACTGCTTGGATTCCAACTGTAATAGCCAATACTGTAATGGAAGACAATAAAATTTCATAGCGTTTACTCGGCAAGCCAATTGAGTCGGCAAAGTCAGGGTCAAAGGCAATAAAACGAAATTCTCTAAAGAACAATAAAACGGTGAGCAACAATAAAATACTCATTCCTGCAAAGACTTTTAAATCTTGTCCGACGATCGCCGCCGCTTTTCCAAACAAAAACCGATCTAATCCTGATTGAGCTGCATTTCCCGAATGTTGGATATAGGTCAAAAGCAACATCCCCACACCAAAAAAGACGGAAAGCGTCAATCCAATCGCTGCATCGCTTTTGATTCTGGAACGTTCCACAATAAAGTCAATGACGACTATCGAAAGCCATCCTGTAACAAACGCTCCTGATAATAAGACGAGCGGATTCTTGGTATCAAATAATATAAATGCTATGCATATTCCTGGCAAAACGGCATGAGCAATCGCATCACCTATCAAGGAGCGTTTACGCAAAACCGAGAAGCACCCAACGACTGCCGTACTCATTCCGATCAATACCGTCCCCACTACCACGTATAAAACATTGGCATCAGAAAAGCTAAAGAAATCTAGGAATGTTTGAAGCATTTTTATTTTTATAATTTACTTAAATAATCTCTCAAAGCCCCTTTTCCTTTCTCTTCAAGTATTTCATAATGAAAGGGATAGATATGTTTAAAGTCGTACTTTAATAAATCTTGACAACTTTTCAAACGGTCTTCTATATTCTCATAGTCGGCATAGTTTTCCTTTCTAATATCCCGTATTTTGCCTTCTTTATTGCCATAAATGGTGTCTCCTGTAAACAGCGATTGAGTGGTTTTTTCCAATACACAAATACTTCCTGCACTATGTCCTGGCGTATGAATGACCTCAACATTTTCATCAAAAAAAGGCATCTCGACAAAAAGGACATCAGGTTTCATTCGTATCCAAGGATGGTTTTCATCTGCTTGATGTCCATACACTTTCAAGCCTATTTTTTCTTGCCAAATCTCTCCATCTTCAATGCCACAAGAGCCATGAGAAAGGATTGCATTTAGAGGTTTTCCAAAACTCAACAACCATTGTTCAAGGTCTTCTGCATAAGTCGGCAAGTCAAATAACAAGACACTTTCTTTCAAGTCAAGAAGATAGGTATGAACTTTGGAACTGTAAAAATATTGTTCGTTGATTTCGTAAATATGGGGATGTAGTGGCGTGTAAATCATATCATTTATGAGTGACAGGTTGATAGTGACTGGTGTCTTTTTTTCTTATTGTGACAAAGGAACGTTTTTTAGTCCATAGTCCGCATTTGATAGTCAATAGTTTTTTAGTGCCTGTGACTTTTTATATATGGTGATGAAGGAAAGTTTCGATTCAATAGCTGAAATCCTAATCACGAACTCCATCCTAAAAATCCTATTCCTATTTTGGGCTAGGAGCGAAGGGTTTGATGCTTCGTCGTTACAGAAAGTCCCGCTATCCGTTCCTATGAATGCGCCAACGTTTTACAAAGCCAACGCATTGCATTCATACCACTACTATCGGGGCTATTTGGTTGAGGACACAACAGAATGAAGCAAAACATTCTCATCTTTTATTAAAAAATTGTGTCGCTTATTCTCTAGAAATCTATGGACTATTGACGATCAGCTATGGACTCAAAAACTACTCTCGAATAGGCAAGTCTTTTTGCTTCAACAAATTGCCCAATGCACTCAACAAAGGCAGTTTTCCCCCATAAGTTTCTTGGATAATTTCCTCATTCAACAAATCCTTTGCCGGACCCGACGCAATCAATCGAGTATTCAACATCACCATCCAGTCAAAATACTTAAAGGCGGTCTGTAAATCGTGATGAACGACTAAGATGGTTTTACCTTGTCCTGCCATCTCCATCAACAACTGTAAAATGGACTCTTCGGTAGATGCATCGACTCCTGCAAATGGCTCATCCATCAAGTACAAATCCGTTTGCTGCGCCAACGCTCTTGCTAAGAAAACCCGTTGCTGTTGTCCCCCAGAAAGTTGTGATATTTGCCGCTTAGAAAAACCTTGCATACCCACTTTTTTTAGACTCTCTTGGGCAATGCGTTTATCATCTTGATTAAAACGTCCAAACAAGCCACTTCGTTTGTATCTCCCCATCAAGACTACATCCATCACGTTGGCAGGAAAATCCCAGTCTACGGATTCCCTTTGAGGCACATAACTCACTCGTCCACGTACATCGTCTAGCCCCTTATCGAATATTTTGACGTATCCACTTTGGGGGTCAATCAAACCCATCACCGATTTAAGCAAGGTTGATTTACCTGCTCCATTGGGTCCAATGATACCAATCACTTGTCCTTGTCCAATGGAAAAGTCTATATTCCAAAGGACAGGTTTTTTGTCGTAGCTGACGGTTAAGTCATGTACTTCGACCACAGGATTTTCAACTTGGATAATCATGGAAAGTGACAGGTTTATGGTGACGAGTGGTTTTTATAGTTCAGAGATAAGAACAGATGCGATCTGTTCCTATATCGTTCTATAATTAAAAGACTACTTCAATGAACCTACAATCGTTCCAATATTGTGGCGGACCATACCGATATAAGTACCTGCTGGCGTTCCCTCCTCTCCCATCGCATCGGCATACAAAGTACCACCAATACTTACGTTATGTCCTTTTTTCTTACAGCCTTCGATCACCGCCTCCAAAGGTTTAGAAGCGACAGAACTTTCGACAAATATAGACTTGATTCCTTTTTTAACGATTAAATCCACTAAGTTGCTAATGTCTTTTAAGCCAAATTCGGTGACCGTAGAAATACCTTGCAATGCCTCCACTTCAATATCATATGCCTTAGAAAAATAGCTAAAGGCATCGTGAGAAGTTATTAAAATACGTTGTGCTGGCGGAATAGAACCAATACTGGTTTTGACATCTTGATGTAAACTGGTTAATTGTTTTTTATACTTTTTAGCTTGGTCTGTATAAAATGACGCATTGGAGGCATCATGTTTTTTCATCTTGTCTTCTATTACATCAACTGTATTCGCCCACAAATCCACATCAAACCAGATATGAGGATCATTTAGGTCTCTACTATTGCCTTCAATACTATAATCCAATAAACGGGCTTTGGGAAGTTTTTCTGAAACAGCATAAACAGGCTTTTTCTTTGCCAATTTTTCTAGAATAGTTTCCATTTTGCCTTCCAAAAATAAGCCATTGTAAAAGACAATATCTGCTTCCGTAATACGATTTAAATCGCCTTGTGTCGCTTTATAAAGGTGAGGATCAACACCTGGTCCCATTAAAGAAGCCACATTTGCTTTATCACCTACTACATTTTTTACTACATCTCCAATCATCCCTGTAGTGGTAACAATCTCCAGTTTTTTAGGTGTATTAGATTGTCCTGTTGTTTCTTCTTTTGTGTCCTGTGTACATGAGGAAAATGCCACTATTAAAAGGGCAAAAAATAAGGTTAAATGGTATCTCATTTATGTATAATCGTCTATTTTGAAAGAATTAAGTACCTAAACCCAAATAATCGACACATTTTATGAGTGTCTCTTTTTGAATAATCCTGCGTTATTTTTTGCGCCAATAGCTCGGCTATTAGCTTAAAAAATGTCTTGCATTATTCAAAAATAGCCTAACTCAAAAATGACGATTATTTACGCATAGGTACTTAGTTGGTGCAAAGGTAAGTCAAAAATTAATTTTCACCAAATAATTTGTTAGA
>JAHDBB010000460.1 GCA_020630635.1 Chitinophagales bacterium | reverse complement strand
GAGTGAATTTCTACGCCATCGAAGCCTGCCTCTACACACATTTTAGCCGATTGTACAAACTCTTGAATTGTACTTTCAACCTCTTCCGTACTCATCGCTTTGGGAATAGGATAGTCGAATCTTTCACCACTATACGTTTTGATTTGTCCCTTTTGAGCAACGGCTGATGCACTGACTACCTCACCGCCTTCGGGTAAATTATCGACGTGACTGACTCGTCCCGTATGCATCATTTGAAAGAAAATTTTACCTTGATTTTGATGGACTGCATCGGTGACTTTTTTCCAGCCATCGACATGTTCTTGGTTGAAGCATCCTGGAATATTGGCATAACCTAAACCATTGGGAGAAGGCGAAGACCCTTCACTAATGATGAGTCCAGCAGAGGCTCGTTGACGATAATATTCGACCATCCAATCATTGGGCAGGTTGTTGTGAACCGCACGGCAACGGGTCAATGGAGCCATAATGACTCTGTTATTGAGAGTTATATTTCCTAATTGATAAGGTTCAAAAAGTTGATGAGACATAGTGTTTGATCTTGTTTTTTTAGATAATTTACAAAGTTAAAAACTCTTCTGATTTAAACACAGGTTTTTACAGATTGTTCAGTAAACTACTCTTGTTCATTTTTGATGGGAAGTGACGTGATTTAGAATGAAACAGAAAGCTCCTATTTTGTATAGGTCAAGTCTTTTCTTTATATTTGAGCAACCAAAACATTCACCCAAATCACGAAAAAATGCTCAAATTTGTTCAATTAACCCTACTGTTTTGTATCAGTCTAACGACCCTTGCCCAATACAATGCCCAAACCACTTTTGAAAAAAAATACAACGCTCAACAAGAGATTTTACCTGAATGGGCGCAAATGATGTATGCGGAAAATGCCGATGTAGGAGCCGTCATCAATGCTTACGAAACTTATTACAACACCCACGATTTCGTCAAAGACAAGCACACCCAATTCTACAAAAGATGGCTTCGACAAATGAAACGAGACATCAACGGCTATCAAAGCGGTATCAAGGATTGGGCAACAGCTCAACAAAACAATAAAGCCTACCTAACCAAAATTGAACAAAACCTTCAAAAAAATAGCCTCAACCAATGGGAATGCATTGGACCCTATGACTTTGATATAGATGCAGCCAGTAGAAGCTACGCACCAGGAGCTGCACACGTTTACACAGTCGAACAGTCCGCCACCAATACCGATATTTTATATGCAGGAACAGCGACGGCAGGACTTTGGAAAACCACCAATAAGGGGAATACTTGGTATCCACTCACCAATGACTATTTACTCAATTCGATTCGCTCTATTGAGATAGACCACAGTAATCCCAACACCATCTATTTTGAAGGAGGTAACATCGTTTACAAATCGACAGACGGTGGAAGTACTTTTACTTTAACAGGAAATGCTTCTTTTCAAAATAGTCCACATGCGGTCAATGATATTGTGATGCATCCGACCAATAACCAAGAGTTATGGCTTCTTAGTGATGATGGCTTATACCATACTACCGATGGCGGAAATAATTGGACGAGCCTTTCCAATAATGCTCACCAAGAACTAGAATATCATCCCACCGATCCCAATATTATTTATGTGGTTAAACAAGTGGGTAATGTAACACAGTTTTATAAATCTACAGATGGTGGAGCCTCTTTTGTCCAAAAAACCAACGGTTGGCCTGCTCCATCAGGAGGCGATGAACAAAAACGAACAGAGATAGCGGTAACTCCTGACAATCCCAACAAAGTATATGCATTAGCCACAGGTTCAGCCAATGGCGGTTCTGGATTGTATGGAATCTATGTAAGTACCGATGCAGGAGAATCTTGGACTCGTACCTGTTGTGGACCTCAACCAGCAGGCGTTCCCAACGCTTCCACCAATATGAACTTGATGGGTTGGAGTGATTTAGGCGATGACGATGGAGGACAATATTACTATGATTTAGCTTTTGAAGTTTCCGAAACCAATGAAGATTCTCTCTTTGTGGGAGGTGTCAATATGTGGTATTCAGGTGATGGAGGCGTTAGTTTTAATTGTCCTTCCAAATGGAGTACGCCTGACCGTCCCAACTATGTACATGCCGATATTCACGACATCCGAATGTTTGGCAATGAGCTTTGGATTGCTTGTGACGGAGGTATTTTTTATTCGACAGATGGCGGACAGCAAATTGATAAACGAATGACAGGAATTGAAGGAACCGACTTTTGGGGATTTGATGCAGGTTTTTGGGATGGCGATGTGATGTTAGGAGGAACCTATCACAATGGAACCCTTCTAAAAGACCATAGCGTTTACCTTAACGATTGGCTTTGTACAGGTGGAGGCGACAATACTTTAGGAAAAGTCAACTTTGGAAACGAAAGAAAAGTCTATGACGATTATGGAGAACATTTATTGTCTGGCAATCGAACCCAAAGTATCACTTCTTTACCATTCACCCAACCCACTTGGGGCAACACTGATTTTGCTTTTGATCCTCGAAGTCCCAATATTATTTACATTGGAGTCGATAATGTTCTTTGGAAAACCACCGATGATGGAGCATCATTTACAGCCCTACATTCCTTCAACTGGAATGTGCAAGATATAGCTGTTTCTTGGTCGAATCCAGATGTCATCTATGTCACCCTTAATCCAGGATTTTGGGATACCAAACAAATTTGGAAAACGACCAATGCAGGAGCCAATTGGCAACAAGTAACACCTAGTAATTCTGTACTTAATGGAAATGCCTTATCGCCTTACGACATAGAAGTGAGTAGTGATGACGAAAATAAAATTTGGGCAGCAAGACGCTATCCTTGGGCGCACGATCCCAGTATTGATGGTTATCAAGTATTAGAGTCCAGCGATGGAGGCGCAACATGGCAAAGCATATCAACACCGATGTTGGATGGAGAAAATGCGACTTGTATCATTCATCAACGAGGCAGTGACAATGGAATTTACTTAGGAACCAGACGAGCCGTTTATTATCGAAGTGACAACACCAGCGACTGGATTTTATTCAACAACGATCTACCAGCAAGTACGTATTCAACGGCTTTGATACCCTATTATCGAGAAGGAAAAATAAGAAATGCCACCAATCGAAGCGTCTATGAAAATGACCTTTATGAACAAAGTCCTCCATCAGCCCAAATCGCTGTGGACAAGTTTGAAAGTTTCTGCACAAGAGATACGATGTACTTTACCGATCATTCGGCTTTAAATCAAAATGGCGCAACTTGGTCTTGGCAATTTGAGGGAGGAACACCCGCCACTTCCAATATAAGAATGCCCAAAGTCGTCTATGATGTGGCAGGAACCTATGATGTGACATTGACTGTTACAGATGCTTATGGAACCAGCTCTCAAACCTTAACTGATTTTATAACGGTTACTAGTGAATGTGATATAGACACCATTCCAGGTAATGCTTTATCCCTTCAAAATTCTGGAGATTTTGCCCTTACACCTCCTGTTGAAATGGGAACGACTAACGAGTTAACCATGTCAGCGTGGGTAAAATGCAATGGAATTCAACCCGATTATACAGGCTTTATTATGGGCAATGACGGAAATGCTTTTGGACTCAATGTAAGACCCAACAACGAATTAGGCTATCATTGGCCCAATGGACAATGGTATTGGAGTAGTGGAATGACCGTTCCAACCAACGAATGGGCGCATGTTGCTATCGTTGTTCAACCCAATTCGATAACCGTCTATCTCAATGGCGAAGGGCGCACCCACAATATCAGTCCTACAGCAGTCAATACAGATGTTAGCAGTCTATACATTGGAAGTTATTTAGGATGGGGAAGCCGAAATTTTGATGGTTTGATTGATGAGGTGAAAATATGGAATCGGGCTTTAACCCAACAAGAAGTCAGAGAAAAAATGCACATCACAGCCTATCGCAATGACGAGCCAAATTTAACAGCCTATTATCAATTTAATCGAAATATAGGAGTGGTAACGGATAGAATCGGCAGCCGTCATGCAACCATGTCAGGCAATGCCACTCGCACCAATTCAACAGCTCCATTAGGTGGAGGAAAAGCCCATACATTAGCCGTCAATAGCGGAGGTCCTTACAATTTTACAGGGACAGGAGTTACACTTGATTTTCCAACAGGAACGTCTCCGAATGGCAACATCGTCGTATCTCGCATCAATGTACCACCCGATCAATATCCAAATATGTATGAACCAAGTCGTTCTTATTGGGTCATTCGCAACTATGGAAACAATGCAACTTTCAATAATTTAAACAGCATACGTTTCGACAATATTGGTTTAGTAACAGGTGCAAATGCAGCCGTTCCAGATGTTTTTGAATTATACAAACGAGCTTCTAATGCAGATGGCAATACTTGGGGAAGTAGTATCGACAATGCCGATATAGCTATTGCTAATGCAGACGGAGATGTAGAGTTTTCGACAGGTTTAAGCATCAACAGTTTTAGTCAATTTATCATTATGAATAACTGTAGTGCAGATAATACTGATACCGACAACAATGGCATTGCCGATGATTGTGAATACAGTCGAATAGATTTGCAAGTATTTTTAGAAGGGGCTTATGACGCAAGTACAGGACAAATGCGTACCGAGTTAAGTCAACAAAATCTAATTCCTTTACAACAACCTTACAATGTTGCGCCTTACAATTACAATGGAACCGAAAGTTTGACAGGAATGAATGCTGATATGGTCGATTGGGTTTTAATAGAAGCCCGTTTGACGACTGATCCCAATAGCGTGATTGATCGAAAAGCAGGAATTTTATTAAGTTCAGGTCATATACGAGATGTCAACGGAACCAGTTTGATTACCTTAGATTTACCGCCAGATGACAACTACTACATCGTCATTCGCCACCGCAATCATTTAGACATCATGACTGCTAATGCATTGACCAGAGCCAGAGATATGAGCTATGATTTTAGAACAGGCATAACACAAGCCTTCGGCATACAACAACAAACCATCCTTTCCACAGGACAAGCAGCCATGTTTGCAGGAGACATCACCCAAGACCTTAGCATCCAAGTAACCGACTATGATTTTTGGCGTTTAGACCCTGCCCTCTTATCCGTTTACGACCCCAATGATCTTACCCTAGATGGAGTCGTACAAACCACCGATTATGATGCTTGGTTTATCAATAAATCCAAACTATCTCCACCAGAATTGGCTTACTAATTTTTGGGAGATGAAATAAAAACAAATCGTTTCAAAGCAATCTGATTGATTTATAGAACGACTTATCAACTCCTTTTACATAGATTTTTTTATTAGGAGCGAAAGGATGTTGCTCTGTCGGAATGGAAGGTCCCGCTATCCGTTCCTATGAATGCAGCCAAGTTTTGGGTAGCCAACACTTGTGCATTCATACCACT
>JAHDBB010000459.1 GCA_020630635.1 Chitinophagales bacterium | reverse complement strand
ATAGTAACTAAATAAACTTCACAAATTCCCATACACCATAATATAATTGGCAAACCGCAATTTAACATTAAACCATTGAATCAATTCCCTTAAAAACCTTTCCACTTTAGGATCACGATTAGAGATTCTGGCAATCCGTTCAACAATCGTTCGACAAGTTTGATTATCAAAAAAGTTGTGTCCACAAATATCAAAATGATGCTCTATGATTTCCCTATCTTTAAAGGGACGTTTTACAGGAAAGACTGCTCTAAACTCCTTAATCACATACTGAAAATCTTCGGTAGGAATAAAAACGCTCTCGGCTTTAGAAGTAATATATTGGGTAAGATGCTCATTTTCAGCCCACAAAATAAACCCTATTTTATTGACAGTTTCATGAGGTTCCTTCGTTGTGATACAAACCAATCGTTGATTAATTTTCTCAATAGCTTTCTCCACATCCTGTTTCATAATATGATAATACTTTTGAGCCACACGTTCATCACATTCAGCAAGCCTACAAATGGTATTGATATTATTATAATGAAAGGCTTTTTCACAAGCCGATAGATCACCCTCATTCTCCTTCAACAATTGGATTGCAACAGTCAACGGAATAGACAACTTCTTCTTTAATATTTTGACTTTTTCAATATCCATTAGCCATAAACGTTTTGGGTACTATAAGGCGAACATCATCAACGCTTGCCTAATTTCACCCTTATTGAAATCAAAGAAAAGATAGGTCGTTTCAATCGGATTGCTAACCAAGCAGTGAACCTGCAATCCGATTGATTTATATGATAGGATTTCTTTCTCTTCATCAATCGGATTGCCTATTCTTTGACGGGAAGACCCATCCGATTGAAGCGATACATTTTTTTCTTTGATTGTAAAATGATAATGAATTTAGATGGATAAAAAGATAAAAGCACAAACCGTCTCTTCCGTCGGTGAAAGAATCAAAGAAGGTGGACTAAAATATGAACCATAAAACAAAGCCCACATATATTATTGTGTAATCAACTACTCACTATCGCCTTCCTCATCAACCAATCCTCATTGACAACACCACCAAATTCAAAACCCTTTGTAGCAAACTGTTCAAAACCATTTTTTTGATAGAAGCGCAAGCCCTGTTTATTTTCAGGCCAAACCAATAACCACATCCAAACAAAACCTTTCTTGTTGGCTAGAGCCTCACAAAAATCCAACATCTTTTGCCCCAAACCTTGTCCATAAAAATCTTGTAAAAGATAAAAACGTTCTATTTCGACAGACAAATCAAAAGGCAATTGTGCAGGAGTTCTATCCCAACGCATTTTAAGATAACCTACCCGTTGATTTTTCTCTTGAACAAAATAAAAAACCGTTTTAGGATTTTGGATTTCCTCCAATAGTTGAGAAGGAGAAAAGGCTCTATCTAGATATTCATTCATATCCTCTTCACTCGTTTGAGCGATATAAGCCTCCCAAAATGTTTGCCTACTCAGCTTTACCAAAGCCTGTACATCATTTTTAGAAATACGAAAAAATTGTGTGTTATTCACTTGCTTGATTAACAGATTTAGAGGAAAGATGTAATTTTTTTCTTCGATTAATCAGGATAGAACCCAATATCCTTTATAAAATAGACCCGATAGCAGTGGTATTGCTGTGAAAAGCTTGGCGGATTCAAATGATGACTTTGAGTCACCATTTGATTGAGCAAGGCTAGAACAGCAATAAGAACGAATAGCGGGGAGACCCGTCACGATGAAAGAGTAATAACCCTTCTCTCCTAATCCAAAAAAGGAATAGCATCCTAAAATTTTTCGAGCTTAATAGGATTATCATTTGAGCCGAAAAGTCACCAGTCACTCTCACTTGTCACCTCAAAAATTAATGCTTGACAAACTTTTCTGTTCCCAACATTTTACCTCTCTCATCTACTAAACGCAAAAGATACATGCCTGCTGGAAAATCCCTTACCATAATCGAATTGACCGAACCATTATAAGTTTGAATCAAACGTCCTGCAAAATCATAAACTTGCAATTGACTATTTTGAATATTTTGATCCAACGCAATATGGAGTAAATCGCTGGTTGGATTAGGGTAAATTTGCATTTGTGGCAATGGCGTTTCAATATTTTCTACGGAAGTATTCCAAGGGTTTTGAACACCCACCAAAGGACGAATCATGACCGCACCAGCCAAAATAGATTCTAACCAAACACCATTGGCATTGATAAAAGTCTTTCCGCCTGCATAACGATGTCTGTACTCATCGACCATAGGATCAACGGTACTTGTATCACCATCAGAAAAAACATAAGTCGTATCATAAACTAAGTTATTGACATCATGACCGATATTGAGAATGTCCACAAAATCTTGTTCGATACCTACATAAAAAGTGCTATCAATGGGAACTGGTTCGTCAAAAATGTAGGTGGTAAATCCACAAACATCCCCTGTATAGATGGGTTGAATATCGCTTCTACTTGCAATGACGACATCATCCAAAGACAAGTCACCATCTGTATCATTGTCAATACTGGACCAAGCCTTAATGGAGAACGTATTGCTACTGACATCTCCAACAATGTGTGTAAAGTAAACTTGAACGCCTTTTAAAACATCGGGCTGATTGAGATTAAATTCGACCGCAATTTGTGCGCCTTGTCCAAAAACCCCATAAACTTTTTCTGCTGTTCCATCATCATAAGCATAGTAGTTAGAAAAAATTTGGTTGGCTTGTAAAGTATCATTCCCTTTATAAAAGTCATTGTCTGTTTCTAAGATATAGTCTGTTCTTACGATGATATTTTCGTCTTCCTCCTTATTTTCACTCAAATCGGGTAAGGTATTCCCCAATAAAGGAAGGGAGTATTCATTGGTTTGATTGGTTGGTCCGCCAATGGCAAAAAGACTGTCATTCGCTTCGATTAAAATAGAGTCGCATAACTCATAAATACGATAGCGATAGTTGGAACCATCTTGTGGCAAGATATTATTGTTGGCTCGAAAGGTAAAACGAAGTGAATCTACAAACTCCTTATCTTGGTAATCATAGAACTGATTCCAAGGCATCGAAGAGTAATTTTTTAAAATCGAAGGAGGAGCATACACAAAAGTAAAATCGTCTTGAATGATTAAACTGGCTGCATTGGAAACCGTATCCAATTGTACATAGTCTAAATGCCAAGGATCATTTAATCCTGTAATAGTCGCAATATTTCTAAAGCGAAATTGAAAGCCATCGTAAAAGAAATTGACATCATTGGGAAACAACATCGTATCATTTAACACAGGAATGCTCACTTGATAAAACGTGTCATTGCGTAATACTTGCCCATCCATCATTTCTTCTCCACCAATAGACCAGACATTGTACCATTTACCACTTTCTCCTCTAAAATCTACAAAAAGGGAGTCATCGTCATTGGGAAAATCACTGATGCCTTGTGGTTGAAATAAGAAGCTAAAATATAAAGAATCTAATTCACTGATCCCTGATATACAAAAGGGTTGAGATGTCAAAGAATCGGCAGAACCTGCCACAAAAACATCATTGACCAAGTACGGAAAACCATTTTCATCTAAACCGTCTAAAGTAGCGACTCCTACAGAAAGAGGATCAATAGCAAAAGACCGATTGATAAAGGCTTGTTGGTCCGTCCATCTATCGGGTGAAGGAAATACTTCTGTATCTGAAAAGTCATCTATAAAAGGTAAGGTATTAGAAACGGTTTGCTCAATTTCAAAAGCATAATAAGAGACACAGTTACTCGCAACTCCTTGTTTTTGTACAAAGTAATTACCAGGAGGCAAAGGAATGTAATCGTTGAGTTGAGAAATAAGAGTTATCAAATTACCAAACTCATCATAAATTTCATAGAATGTCACCTCCGTTTCGACCACATCCGTTTTTTGCAAACCACCTTCTCCACAAAAAGCAGCTTCTGGCACAAAAGTATTGTCTGCAATCTCATCGACTCCTTCATTAGATAAAGCATAGAAAAGATTTTCTTCTTGTCCATCGGATGTTTCAATTCTTATACGATAAGCTCCAGATTCTAAATTCTCAAAAATGAATTGTGTATCTAAACTTCCGCTAGCAATCAATGAATCATTGAGATAAAAATCAAAACTTTCAGCACTACTAGTGATGTCCAATTGAATACTTCCATTGTTATTGGCACATTCAGGATTGACCACATTGAGGTATTGGATATTTAGATAAAAACCTGCATTACATAAATCAAAAGTATTGTTTTGATTTTTGAGATGCTGATTGACTCTATAGGCTGGATTGAATATTAAATCGCTTTGAACTTCTTGGGCGATTAGTGAAAAACTAAAAATGATTAAAAAAAGGCTTATGATTATTTGTTTCATTAATGTAGTTTTATCTATTAAATGGGGGATAATCTTATGATTGATTATTCTTCTTTCTTTCCTTTATACTTGCTAAAATCAATAATACGTCCATCGGGTTCATCTTCAAAAAGGTCTTCAACAGGAACAGGGTCTTTTTGTAAATAGATGTCTACAGGTTCACCTACTAAGATAGAGTTGCCTTCCGCAGATGCAGGGATTTGTCTATAAACGTAGCCTTGTTCTTTGTAGTCCAAGTCTTCATTTAAAACAATGGCTCCGACACTTAAATCAGACAACCTTAAAAGCGTAATGGCTTCATTATACGTTTGTCCGATGACATCAGGTACTTCGATTCGACGATTACCGATCCCATCACAGATAATCAAATCTACTGGAGTCCCTTTCCTCAATTCTGTTCCAGCCTTTACAGGTTTTCCGTTCACCTTCATGAGTTCAACCGTTTTACCCAAGCAAGGGATTTTTTTGACATCGCCGACTGTCAAACCATTATTTTTTAGTTGTATCTCCGCATTTTTGAGCGATGAACTATACAGGTCAGGTAATTTGGTTTTGGGTGGAACCGTTGAGTTGATCGTCAAATAAATGCGTCGGTTGCGCTTGACTTTTTCACCTGGTTTGGGTGATTGGTCCAAGATGGTTCCAGGTCGTTGATCGGTTACGAAGGTCGAGTCAATGATGCGGTAACGCAAGGGTTTGTTTTGGATAAACTCGTCCAGTTGGTTGACGGTCATCCCTCGAAATTCGTGTACAGTGATGGTTTCTCCATGTCGGGTATAGGCTTTGAGCGAGGTGGCTACTGCCCAATATCCGATAATGAGTAGCAATAAAAGGGCTATGATGTTAAGCCATAAGGCTTTGGATGTTAAAAATCTAAGCAAAATACGTTAGTGTTTATATGTGATAACTAGTTTTTTGTGTCCTTCATCCTAAAGAATGAAGTAAAGTTTTTTTGGTGGCTTCATCCTAAAGAATGAAGTAAAGGTTTTTTGGTGGTTTTGTTCGTGGCTTCATCCTAAAGAATGAAGTAAAGTTTTTTTGTGGTTTTGTTT
>JAHDBB010000458.1 GCA_020630635.1 Chitinophagales bacterium | reverse complement strand
GTCGATAGTCGATAGTCGATAGTCGATAGTCAGTGTACGAAAATGGTACTAAGAAATTCTGTCCTTACCCAACTAGACCCGATAGTAGTGGTATGAATGTAGAAGTGTTGGATTAGAAAAACGTTGGCTGCATTCATAGGAACGGATAGCGGGACTTTCTATAACGACGAAGCAAATAAGGTTCTCTCCTAAAAAACAAAATAACAAATGCAATATAAAAAAATATTATTAATCGACAATTTTGATTCTTTTACTTACAACTTGGTTGACTATTTTAAACGATTGGGTTGTGAAGTGATTGTATATCGCAATAATGTAACGCCAGCAGAATTAGCCGATATTGAGTTTGACTTATTGGTACTTTCACCTGGTCCTTCCATTCCTAAAAATGCTGGTAATTTATTTGATATTATTGGCTACTTTTATCAACGAAAACCCATCTTTGGAATTTGCTTGGGCTTACAAGCGTTGATAGAATTTTTTGGTGGAACCCTCAAATTTGTTCCTCCGCACCATGGAAAAGCGGATAATATCACCAATGACCAAAAGACGATTTATACAGGTCTAAATTCAGCGATTGAGATTGCTCGTTATCACTCATTGGCAGCAGATGAAGTGCCTTCTTGTTTTGAAGTAAGCGCACGTTCTAATGATGGAACGGTGATGTCGATTCGCCACAAATTATTACCCATCGAAGCCGTTCAATATCACCCTGAATCCGTGTTGAGTATGCGTGATGAAGTCGGTATCAAAATCATCAAAAATGTAATCGAAGGACGAGTCGCTACGGGCAATATTCATTATACTCAACTAATGAAAAAAATCTCGACTAATGAAGACTTGGTAAAAGAAGATATAGGTTCCTTTGTTTCACAAATTGTCGAGGACCAACTAACTGAAGACCAAAAACTTATCTTATTGGTGGCACTTTCTCAAAAGCTCCAACAACCGCAAAACCTACTGCATTTTATTGAGGTTTTACAAGAGAAAAACGCCTATGATTTTAACCCCATTATTGCTGAAAAAGGAATTGATGTTTGTGGTACAGGTGGTTCGGGTTTACCTCGTTTTAATACCTCTACTATGTGTGGGATTTTATTGGCACATTTAGACGTTCCGATTATCAAACATGGTAATAAAGCTGCTTCAGGTCGCTTTGGAAGTTTTGACTTATTAGAAACATTGGGTGTGCCGATTCAAGCAGAACAAGCAGCGGTTGAAAATGCGTTTGAGGAAACCAACTTGGCTTTTTTGTATGCTAGAAAAACACATCCTGTTGTGGGTAAGTTTGCAGGTTCTCGCAAACGAATGGGCGTTCCCACTGTATTTAATGTCATTGGTCCTTTATTAAACCCTTACAGCCCTAAACAACAATTTATTGGAACGTCTTTTGCTCAATTTATCGACATTATTTTTGAGACAGGAATCTTGATGGGTAAAGAACAGTTGGTCGTTGTTAGAGCTGATGATGGATTGGATGAAATTTCGATTTCTGTTCCAACACAAGTACGACTTTTTAAAGATGGCAAAAAGGAAAGTAAAGTTTTGAAGCCCGAAGATTTTGGTATTGAAGCGATTTCATTCGATTTATTAAAATGCGACAATCATCAAGAAAATATCCAAATCGCTGAAAAGATGTTGAAAGGTGAATTGGATACAGAACATCATAAATTGGTCGCTGCCAATGCTGCGTTTATTTATTCCGAATTCAAAAAAGAAATGCCCTTAAAGGAGGCTTATCAACTAATGATTGACACTTTAAAATCAGGCAAACTGGCAGATCATTTAGACCAATACAATCAAGCTATTGAACAAGCAAAAATCACAGCTTAGATGAAAACACCAGAGATATTAGCTCAAATAGTTGAAACCAAAAGGCAGGAAATTGAGCAACTTTATCAACAATATGATTTAGAGGTTTTGAAGCAAGAATGTGTTTCCACTAACTTATCTTTTTATCAAAAAATCAAGGATTGTCAAGGTAATTTTTTTATTACCGAATTTAAAAGAAAATCACCTTCGGCGGGTTGGATCAATCAAGAAGTCGCAATCGAAATACAACTTCAACAGTACAAAGACTTAGGTACAAACGCTGTTTCGGTTTTGACAGACCAAGAGTATTTTGGAGGTTCTTATGAAGACTTGCAAAAAGCAGCAAAATTTCTACAAGATACAGACATTTGTATTTTAAATAAGGAGTTTATCATTGATGAAATACAAGTTTATCTTGCCCGAAAATTTGGAACCAATATCATTTTATTGATTGCAGCTATTTTGGATTTAGAACAATTCGTAAAGCTAAAAAACTTGGCTGAATCATTGGGGATGGGGGTTATTGCGGAAGTTCACAACTTAGAAGAATATCGCAAAATCCAATCGGCGAATTGTACAGTTTTGGGAATCAATAATCGAAATCTCAATAACTTTAAGACGGCTATTAACAACTGTAACTACATTGCTAAAAATATTGATCATCAGGGCTTTATTATCGCAGAATCAGGAATGAGTAGCGCATTGGATTTGAAAATTACTGGAATCAATGCGGATGGTTTTTTGATTGGAACTTCTTTGATGCAACAAGATTTAAACTTAACAAAGTTATCGAATCAAGACTATTTTTTCAAGGCTTGTGGTATTCGAGAAACGGAACATTTAAAGTTTGATACAGCCGACTTATTTGGTATCAACTTCTCTCCTATTAGCAAAAGACGAATGCTTAGAAAAGTTTTGATGCAATCAACTCTTCCTAAAAATGCGGTGGCTGTTTTTTATCAAAATACAGAAGAAATTATCTTATCGATACTTAGTAAATATCCTTTTCAATATGTCCAACTGTATGCAGATGATGTTTCTTTTCCGTTTATAAAAAAAACCAAAAGACGGGTTATTTTATCGGTCAGAATAAGAGATAAATTTGAGCCAAAGAAGTTTGAAGCCTATGCTCCTTATGTTGATTTCTTTATTTTAGATGCTCCCAATCCAGGTCAAGGCAAAGAGATTACGACAACTATTCCTTATGATTTTCCTTATCCTTTTTTATTGGCTGGCGGTATAAATGCTGACAACTTAGATAGAGTCGCTCAATATCAAAACTGTATTGGTGTAGATGTGGCATCGGGTATTGAAACAGATGGCGAAGTTGATTTAAATAAACTCAAACACATTCACGATTCCTTACAAAAAATAAGCAACAAAAATTATGCAAACGACTACTGAAACCACTTTATATAAAGACCTTATTTTAAACTCAAAAGGGTATTTTGGGGAATATGGTGGAATGTTTATTCCTGAAGTCATTCGTCCCAACATGGAAGCTTTGACAGCAACTTTTGAGGCTTGTAAAAATGACGAATCATTTATAGCTGAATTACAAGAAGCGTATCGTACTTTTTCGGGTCGTCCAACTCCCCTAACGCCTTTACACAATCTTAGCAAGGAGTTGGGAGGCGCACAGATTTTTCTAAAAAGAGAAGGTCTTAATCATACAGGCGCACATAAAATCAACCATTGTTTGGGTCAAGTCTTATTGGCAAAAAAACAAGGTAAAAAGCGTATTATTGCGGAGACGGGGGCTGGTCAACATGGCTATGCGACTGCGGCTGTTTGTGCGAGATATGGGATGGAATGCATCGTTTATATGGGCAAAAAGGACTATGAACGTCAACGCCCCAATGTATTTTGGATGGAGACTTTGGGCGCAAAAGTCATTCCTGTGATGGATGGTAGTCAGACACTTAACGATGCAGTGATTGCTGCGTTTAAAGACCTTATCACACATCCCGAAGAGTCACATTATTTGTTGGGTTCGGCAGTAGGTCCACATCCTTTTCCTTTGCTCAACACTTATTTTCAAAAAATCGTAGGCGAAGAAATCAAGGAGCAAATCCTCAATCAATTGGGTCAATTACCTGATAAATGTTTGGCTTGTGTGGGTGGTGGAAGCAATGCATTAGGGATGTTTTTTGAGTTTTTGGATGATGAAAAAGTGGAATTGATTGGTGTTGAAGCAGGAGGAAAAAGTCATCTTTCGGGAGAACATGCTGCAAAAATTAACTACGGCAAGAAAGGGATTTTTGAAGGTTACTATTCTTATTTTTTGCAAGACGATGATGGAAATATAGAACCAACTCATTCGGTTTCGGCTGGTTTGGATTACTGTGGAGTCAGTCCGATTTTGGCTTATTTATATGACAATAAACGGGTTCAATTTACCAATGCATCTGATACGAATACACTAAATGCCGTCAAGAAATTAGCGGAAACGGAAGGGATTATTTTGGCGTTGGAATCGGCTCATGCTTTATCGTATGCTATTGAGATTGCACCGACTTTGGACAAAGACAAGGTGATTGTCGTCAACGGTTCTGGACGAGGCGAAAAAGATTTGTTTATCACGATGAGTCATTTTCAAAAGGATAGTTTGGATACTTTTATGCGGAATCATTTAGGTGACGAGTGACTTTCGGTTCTTTCGTGGCTTCATCCTAAAGAATGAAGTAAAGTTTTTTATTTGGAGAGAACGGTTATTACTCTTTCATCGTTACGGAAAGTCCCGCTATCCGTTCTTATGAATGCAGCCAAACTCTACCGCAAGTCTTTTCGACTTGTGGGGCAAAGCTATTTGCATTCATACCACTACTATCGGGTCTATTTGGGTTAGGTCGCAACCTCTTTTTTACGTTTTTTTACCACAAGAAAATAAAAATTATCTATGAAAATAATGGCACATACGGTTATTGGCTATCCGACTTTGGAGGAAAGTCAAAAAATCGTCGAATTATATATGGAAAAAGGCTTTGAGATTTTAGAGCTACAAATTCCTTTTTCTCATCCTACGGCAGATGGTAGTGTTTTGACACAAGCCAATCGAGTGGCAGCTCAACACACCAGCACTCAACAGTCTTTCGACTTTTTGAAAGAAGTCCGACAAACGGCTCCTTCCCAAAAAATCATGGTGATGACTTACCTCAATAAGCTATTTAGTTTTGGAATCACAGAATTTTGTGACCAAATGAAGGCTTTAGAGATTCCTTATTTGATTATTCCCGACTTACCTTTTGACAGTCCTTTTGCACAATATATCCACGACCATCCTTTTGTCCAACTAGTTCCTGTTTTGTCGGCTAATGTCACAACAGAACGTCTCGAAAAGGCGTTAGAGAATAAACCCGATTATGTTTATCTAATGGCAGACTTTAAAATCACTGGTACGAGTTTTAGCCTTCACGAAAATCTTCAAGATCTGATTCAAAAAATTAAGAGGATTCATCCTGCACAAATAGGTTTGGGTTTTGGGATTAAAACGGCAGAACATGTTCAAACGACTTTAGAGATTGCGGATTTTGCGATTATGGGAAGTGCTTTAACGACAGCGATTGATGAGGGCAAGATTTTAGAGAAAGTAGATGAACTAAAAGGGGAATTGAGTGTTAGTTAGTGACGGGTGAC
>JAHDBB010000457.1 GCA_020630635.1 Chitinophagales bacterium | reverse complement strand
TATTCTCATTCAACATACAGAAAGTGGGTAGGTTATTTTTTTCGTCTTCCCTTAACATAAATGTTATTATAATTTACACAAATAAATCATTCATAAAGCATTTAAAAATCAACATTTTATCAAAGTACTAATATTATATACTTATTTATTACAAACAAAAAAATACAGGTAACCAGCTATATACCTTAAGTAAACTTCTACTATATATAGCACTAACAACCAGCATCTAAGCCTCTGATTTCACCAAGTGACATTTTTTTTACACTTTGCTTTTATCGAATCATAACCCGCCTGTATATCAGGCTTATATTTATCTATTTGTTGAGCCTCTAACAATAAGAAAATATCATTATCTGTCACTTCTTCACAGTTTTGAATATATAATTGTCTCAATTGCATATTGTCTTTAACCTCTTCGTTTTTATCCATAGTCTCTAAACAAACACAATATTTTCCACCTAACTTTTCTCCTTGTTTTCGTGCTACCTTTCTTGTATCTTTTTCAAGCTTTTGATGCATCAGTTCTTCCTTATAATTATGTCTTTCTGGTGGTCTTTCTGGCAATGGTGGGGTTACAATCACTTCTTTTATAACCAGAGACTCCGGTGATGACTGATAGGTAGAACAGGCACTCCAATTCAATAATAAAAAAGGTAAAAACACTTTAAGGTATTTTATCATTGTCATAACTTATTTATTTTACTTGTGTTCCATGACTAAACTTCAAGGTATCTACCACATTACCCAAAGAATCCGACATTACAAAAGTACCATGTGGTTGTCCTTCTATATCATATTCAATTTTACCAATTGACTGTCCATTACCAAACCACTTTTCCTCATAGAGAGGAATATCTTTGCGAAAAGCCAGTTCTTGCCGCAAATTTCCTTTCCTATCCCAAATTTTACAAATACCTTCTTTAAGTCCTTCTACATAGTGATACTCTAGATATTTTGCCCCATTCTCATACCACTTCTCCAATTTTCCATGCAAAACATCATCTTTATAATGCTCTATAGCAGCCAACATATCTTTGCCTTTATATTCTGCATCATAATACAGCTTCCAAGCCCCATGCTTTTTGCCTTCTACATCATAAAAGCCACTTCCGTTCACTCTACCACTAAAAAACCATTCCATCCAAGGTCCCACTTTCATCTCATCTTTCACCTCATACACCCCTTTGGCTGTTCCATCTCTAAAATAATCCACCACTCTAGTAAGATGTTCCCATTTTCCCACTCCCTTAAAAAAAGCAGAAGTTTCATTTTCCGAAAAAGGAACTTTTTCAAACTGAGCTGCTTCCAAAGTATCAAGATATTCAACCTGAATAATTTCAAATAAAGGCAATTCTTGTTCTGAGCTGGTACATTGAAAACTCAAACAACTTCCCAAAATACAATACAGCCAAAGCATTCTTTTAGCCTTAAAAAAAATATCAACATTCATAACTTTTGTCATTTTCTTAATATTGATTTGGAGCGAACAGTTAAGTGCTTCGTCGCAACAGCAAGACCCGCTATCCGTTCTTATGCTAAATATCCCTCCCCAAACCCTCTAGCCAACGCTGCATTTAGCATACCACTCCTATCGGGGCTAGATCGTTGAGGTCAGTCCCCATAGTAACTGAATGCTTTAAGATTTTAATCTTAGAATTTAATCCAGTCAGCACCATTTTACCTAGCTTCAACAAGCATATTCCCAAACAGCAAATATAGATAATTATTATACAAAAAAAGTAAAAGTCCCAAACGAGCAAATGTTCATTTCATCCAAAATAGTGGTTTATATTACCACCTCACATACAAACGTCTTTTTTTTGACTTAAAAAAAAGACAAAAACGCTTCAAACTTCACAAAATTATACTAACTTCATAGCAAAAAGCCATTCAGGATTTCTCATATCCATAGTTCCCAAGCCCCAATTATCAACCTCCTCTTTCTACTTTCAAGAATTTTTTTAAAGGTCATTTATAACTGACTCTACTCAAACACAAAAGATAACCATTCCACATCAACATCATGAACACACAATATTCTATCCAACCAAGATCCCCTTACCTTATCAGTTTACTTCTCTTTACCCTCTTTGCTTGTCAAAATGATGCGCCCTCCTCTCCTCCTAATAAAGAAAACTCTAACCCAACTGTCAACTCTAAAACAAACTCTTCCTCCAACATCCTATTCAATGAAGTCTCTCCTCAACATAGCGGAATCAACTTTAAAAATAATGTCAAAGAAAGTGCTTCATTCAACTATTGGAATTATTTACACTTTTATAATGGTGGCGGTGTAGCCATTGGAGACATCAATAATGATGCTTTGCCTGATATATACTTTGTGAGTAATGCTGAAACCGATAAGCTCTATTTAAACGAAGGCAACCTAAAATTCAAGGACATCACTCAAAGTGCAGGATTACTAAAAAACACAGGTTGGCATACGAGTGCTAGCTTTATGGATATTAATGCAGATGGGTTTCTTGATATTTATGTTTGTAAATCAGGATTATTAGAAAAAGAAAAACGCAAAAACTTATTATACATCAATAATGGCAACCTTACTTTTACGGAAACAGCAACAACTTATGGACTAGATGATTCAGCATATTCTAACGAAGCAGCCTTTTTAGATTATAATCGAGATGGTTTATTAGATATGTATCTTGTTAACCATCCCATCGACTATCAAAACAACCAAAACATTCGTCCATTTGAAAAGGGCAACTTTGACAAAGAGGTAAGAGACAAGCTATACCAACAACTTCCCAGTGGTCAATTTAAAGATGTCTCTCTATCTATAGGCATTGACAATCTAGCGTGGGGACTAAGTGTATCTATTAGCGATCTGAATAACGACAACTGGCCAGATATATATGTTGCCAATGACTTTTTAGAACCAGACTTTATGTATATCAATCAAAATGGAAAGTTTAAAAACAAGATACTTTCCACAACCCAACATATTTCATTCAATAGTATGGGATCTGATATTAACGATATAAATAATGATGGTTTACCAGATATTTTGGTAGTAGATATGTTGCCTCAAAGCAATAAAATATCCAAAACGATGATGGCATCTATGCGTCCAGCATTTTTTAGAGGCTTGATAGCAAGCGGCAATCATCACCAATATATGCTCAATACCCTACAACTCAATCAAGGCAATGGTCATTTTAGTGAAATTGGTCAACTAGCAGGTATTGCTCAAACGGATTGGAGTTGGAGTGTCTTAGCAGCAGACTTTGATAATGATGGATGGAAAGACATTTTTGTGAGCAATGGCATCAAAAAGAATGTGACAGATAATGACTTAAAAGTAAATATAAGAAGAAGTATAAGTCAAGGACCACCCATAGATCCTCTTACTGCTAGTCAAATGGCTCCTAGTATGAAAAATGCCAATGTTCTTTTCAGAAATAACGGTGACTTAACTTTTTCACAAGAAAATAACCAAAGTGGACTTTCCAAAAAGATTAATAGTAATGGAGCCAGTTATGCAGATTTGGACCTAGATGGAGATTTAGATTTAGTCATCAATAATATGGATGAATTTGCTTCGATTTATGAAAATAAATCTACCTCTCAAAACTTTTTACGAGTTCAACTCAATGGTTCACAAAAAAATAAATTGGGAATAGGAAGTAAAATAAAAATAATCTATGATGGTAAAACACAAACCCAAGAACTCTACTTGACTAAAGGTTTTTATTCTTCTGTTGAACCAATTGTCCACTTTGGTCTTGGCAAGCACTCTCAAATAGATACACTTGAAATTACTTGGGCTAGTGGTAAAATTCAAAGAAAATTCAACATTTCAACGAATCAAGTTTTACAAGTGTATGAAAAGGAGGCACAAAACCTCAACCTTTCCCCTAAAAAACCAAGAGTCATTTTAAAAAAACTCAATCAATCTATTTTTGTTCATCAAGAAAACCCCTTTGATGATTTTAAAAGAGAAATTTTACTTCCACACAAACAATCACAAAATGGTCCATTTATTTCAGTAGGCGATGTCAATGGCGATCAATTACAAGATTTTTATATCGGCGGAGCTTATGGTACGCCAGGTGCATTATTTCTTCAAAATGGCTCCAATAGCTTTAAGAAAAGTCAAGAAAACCTCTGGCTCCAATCTAAGAATTATGAAGATGTAGGTTCAACATTTGTAGACATTGATAACGATGGAGATTTGGATTTATATGTGGTAAGTGGCGGAAATGAAACCAACCAAACACAGTATACACAAGACCGTTTTTATATCAATGATGGCAAAGGTAATTTTACGTATACCACTCAACCACTTCCTTCGATTAATGCGAGTGGTTCTTGTGTTATTACACAAGATTTTGATCAGGATGGAGATCAAGATTTATTTGTGGGAGGTGGTTCTAAACCAGGTCAATATCCCTTGCCAGAAAATAGCTACCTACTTCTTAATGAGATTGATAAAAATGGAAAATTTAAAGATGTTACTTCACAGATAGCTCCAGATCTTCAAAAAATTGGCATTGTCAAAAGTGCTGTATGGACTGATTTTAATAATGACAAAAATGTTGATTTAATTGTTGTGGGGGAATGGATGCCTATTAGTTTTTTTGAAAATCAAAATGGAAAATTCATCAATGTCACTGCTCAATATCAACTGGAAAACTCTAAGGGCTGGTGGAATACTATTCAAGAATTTGACGTAGATGGTGACAATGATTTGGACTATTTAATTGGCAATATTGGACTTAACAATAAATTTAAACCTTCTGTAGAAAAACCCTTACACATTTATACTCATGATTTTGATCAAAATAATAGTTTAGACATTGTACTGGCCAAACATAGCAACTTACAAGTAGTTCCTGTGAGGGGTAGAGAATGTTCTTCTGAACAAATGCCTTTTATTTTGGACAAATTTCCTACTTATTCTGCTTTTGGGGATGCTAGTGTTGTTGATATTTATGGTAATCAACTTCAAGAAGCTTATCACCTTGAAGCCAATCACTTTTATTCTATATGGTTGGAGAGAAGATCTAATGGCAGTTATCAAATGAGACCGTTGCCTATACAGGCACAATTTTCGGCTATCAATGCTTTTATAACTGCTGATTTTGATGATGATGGACAGGTAGATATTTTGGCAGCAGGAAACCGTTATGGTTCAGAACCAGAAACGGTAAGGTATGATGCGAGCATGGGGGTTTTGCTAAAAAACAATAAAGGGGCTTTACAAGCTTTATCTCCTACCCAAAGTGGTTTTAAAGCTCTAAAAAATGTAAAGTCGTTGGCTATGATCCAAAATAAAGAGAATCAGCCTATCAATATTCTGGTTGGTAACAATAATGATACTTTACAAATCTTTCAAACAAGCAGATAAGAACGATCATAAGAAGTTGTATCCTTAACCAACTAGCCCCGATAGTAGTGGTATGAATGCACAAGCGTTGGCTTAAAAAAAC
>JAHDBB010000456.1 GCA_020630635.1 Chitinophagales bacterium | reverse complement strand
CGACTATCGACTATCGACTATCGACTATCGACTATCGACTATCGACTATCGACTAAAAGTCACCAGTCACCAAAAAACTACCGCCTCACCCGATTCTTATACCATTTAGACGAAGCCTCTTGATTAGCAGAAGCAGCCGACTTTACCTTATTTTTCTCCAAAAACTGAACCGCCAAAGCCGCCGCAATCACAGCCTCATCTTCATTGAGTTTCTTATCCAAATATTCAGGCTTAAAATATTTTTTGATAAAGTGGGTATCAATATCACCAGATATAAATGCAGGATGATCCATCACCCAATATCCAAAATCCAAAGTCGTTTCAACGCCCACAATTTTATAATCCCGAATCGCTTGCTTCATCTTTTGGAGAGCCGCCTCTCTCGTATCCGCATGTACCACCAACTTAGCAATCATCGGATCATAATAAATCGGAATGTCCATCCCTTCTCTAAAGCCATCATCCACCCGAATACCATTGCCAATGGGCGGACGATAGGTTTGCAAGTTTCCAATATCGGGCAAGAAGTTATTTTTAGGGTCTTCCGCATAAATTCTTAACTCAATCGCATGACCATTCGGTTGAATATCTGCTTGTTCAAAAGACAGTTTTTCACCCCTTGCGACCTTGACCTGTTCCTTCACAATATCCATACCCGTAATCATTTCAGTCACAGGATGTTCTACCTGCAAACGGGTATTCATTTCTAAGAAATAATAGTTGCGATTTTCATCCATTAGAAACTCCACCGTTCCAGCACCATGATAATTACAAGCACGAGCGACATTGATGGCAGTTTGTCCCATCGCTTGGCGCAACTCTTCCGTCATAATAACGGCAGGAGCTTCTTCGATCACCTTTTGGTGTCGTCTTTGAATAGAACATTCCCTTTCTAATAAGTGTAAGGTTTTGCCATGTTGGTCGGCTAAGATTTGTATCTCAATATGACGAGGTGAAGCGATGTATTTTTCGATAAAGACGGCTCCATCCCCAAAAGCAGATTCTGCTTCGCTGACTGCCAGTTTCATTTGTTCCTCAAAATCTTCTGCCCTTTCCACAATACGCATCCCTTTTCCACCACCACCAGCCGAAGCCTTAATCAATATCGGAAACCCAATCTCTTTGGCAATTTCAATCGCTTCTCCAATATCATCAATGGCTTTGTCCGTACCAGGAACCATGGGCGTATCATATTGAGCGACGGCTGCTTTAGCTGCCAATTTACTTCCCATTACCTCCATTGCTTCAGGAGAAGGACCGATAAAAGTAATACCAGCTTCCGTTACCTTTCGAGTAAACTCCGCATTCTCTGACAAGAACCCAAATCCAGGATGAATCCCATCTACATTTAATTGAAGGCAGGCTTCAATGATTTTATCACCCAATAAGTAAGAGGCATTAGAAGGAGGTGGACCTACACATACAGCTTCATCAGCATAAATGACATGAGGTGAATGACGATCCGCTTCCGAATAGATAGCGACTGTTTGGATGCCCATTTCCTTAATAGAACGCATAATACGTAGAGCTATTTCACCCCGATTGGCTACAAGTATTTTTTTCATAAAATTCCAAATTATATTGTGGGGTAAAGATACGGAAAGTCTGAAAACTTTTTGATGATGTTTCCTTTGTTTAGGGAAAGAAGTATTTTTTGTTGGCGAGTGACTGGCGACTGGTACTAAGAAGTTGAGACCATAACGATCTAGCCCCGATAGAAGTGGTATCGCCTTGTAGAGCAAATTCACGAATTTGCTCTACAAGGCGATAAGAACGGATAGCGGGACTTTCTATTGCGACGAAGCATCCTACTATTCGCTCCTAAAAACTATTTTACTACAATAAAAATACACAACAAATTTAGTCTAAATTTATAACATTTTATTATTAGTTCTGTTGTGTTTTGATTTTGGAGTTGAAATAAATATTTTTCTATAAAAAAATGTATGTTTATATTTTATAGTTTATTTTTAGACTGAATATGTTAGGTAATAAACCTCTACCGTGCCTTAAAAAAGCAGGTAGAGGTTTTAACAGTTCATTCTTGCTTGAGGATTATTTTAGAATTTAGGGAGCTTGTTCATAAATCACAAAGTTAGAAATCAAGGAGGTATTTTCTGGATGTTGTAAGATCATAAAGAAAAGATGAGTTGCATCACTATTACTACCTTGATAAATCGTCTCACCATTCATATCTATATCTCCTAAGTGATAACCTTCATAAATATAATTAATCAAGTTATTGGTATTGTTGGGAGCTGATAAAACTTCAAAGAAAAGTCCATTGATATCATTGTCAAAACCTTGAAAGGCGACTTGTCCTGTATTGTTGACATTTCCAGCCCAAAGACCGTTCATCCCATTTTCAAGTGGAGCTTGTGCATTGGTTCCGTAAGTATCTGTCGTTGCAAAATTGACCATTACTAAACCACCTTCTTCAAAAGTGGAAGTATTGGCGGTCATCGCTCCTAAGTGGTTGCGGTGACGAAGACAAACATAGTAATCACCTTCAACAACCCCGATTTCTACCAAATTGCCATCGGTATCTACAATATCACCATCTCTTTGTAAAAGCACAGAACGTGTACAAATAAGATTGTTGGCAGCATCTCTTAATTCCATAAACATCCAATCAACGATTGCATTTTGACCTGTAGTGTTTAACATACTGGCAGGAATGGTTTCGCCACCACCATTGAGATGGGTAAATCCTGGTAAATTAGAATAAGGTTCTGTAAGTGGAATGAGTCCTTTGGCTCGTAAGTCGTCTCGCATTAACATGCCTGGTGTGCCTAAACAAGCTCCTTGTAAAAAGGCTTTGGCTTGTACAAAAACGATAGGGACTGAACAAACGCTACCATAATCTACCGCTACACCTGCACAAGCTGCTTCACAAGCATTGTTGTAAGTATTGCCATCGACTCCACAAACAGGATCAACTACGGCAGGGCAAATGCAGTCTTCTGGATCTACTTGACAAGGTCCATCAAAAGCCACTTCAACCCCTGCACAACTCGCTTCACATTCATTCCCGTAGGTATTGCCATCGACCCCACAAACAGGATCATAAACGTCAGGACAAACACAACCAGAACTAGTTAGATCAATTTCTAAACAACAAGTTGTAGTGGCATCGCTTCCACATTCATAAACCGTCAAACATACATTGTAAGGCTCTGTAACAGGTTGAGTATTTTGTAAATAAGGGAAAGAAATACCGCAAGGGTCAGATTCAGAAGAAGTGTTACCATTTCCAAAATCCCATTCCCATGCACAAATATTATCTGTTGGTATATTGTCTTGAAAACAAAGGATGGCAGCACCATAGCTTTGAGGAATATCAAATGTACCAATAGAGTCAGTAATTTCGTATGAGAAAATTGGTGTTTCACACAATACAGGTGGTTCATAATTCCATACAATTTGTTGAGAAGTCGCATCCCAAATATCCACTTCACAGAATAAGAAATCATCTGCTTCTCCTCCCATTTGACAAACAATGTTTCCTTGACAATCATATAAGGTGCTAGGTACATCTACAGGACATTGATTGTTGATTCCTCCGTTCAAAGGAATGGCTTCAAAATAATAGGCTCCATCAATGACATATTGGATGATTTGATTAACTTCACAACCATCAGAAGAAGTCGTTAAATCCATCAACCAATCAATATCCCAAATTTCTTCTACTCCACAAGGTAAACTAGGATCAGGTGGTTCATAGGTCCATACGACTTGTTGAGCAGTAGCATCCCAAATATCAATTGTACAGATTAAGAAGGGAGCTTCTCCGCCTGTTATACAAACAATATCACCATTACAGTTGTATAAGATATTGGGTTCATCGGCAGGACACTCATTATTGATTGCATCCTGTTGAGGAATGGTTTCAAAATAATATTCACCACCTATCACATACTGAATAATTTGATAGACATCACAACCATTTGAGTTGGTTATTAAATTCATTAACCAATCAATCTCCCAAATATCTTCTACTCCACAAGGCAAACCAGGATTGGGTTCTTCGTATTCCCAAATGATAACGCTAGGCGCACCTGCAAACTCAATTTCACAAGGAAGTGGATCAGGGAAAAATCCAAAGCTGCAAACAAGATTGCCAGCACAATCAAATAAGCCGCTAGGAATATCGGTTGGACACAAGGCACTTCCAGAAGATGGAGTCACCAAAAAGTATAAAGCTCCATCTACATTATATTGTGTGATACTTTGTACTTCACAGCCATTAGAGTTTTCAATTAATTCTTGTATCCAAGGATAGAAAAGTGGATCGGTGTCATCACAGATAGGGGGAGTATCAGCACACCAAAGCAAATGTTCAGGAATAAGGTAAGGATCTACCTCAATACCTTGAAACTCACAGATAGTACCAAAAGGCACTTCTCCATCTACATTACAAATAACTTCACCATTACAATTGAATAAAATACTTGGAACATCAAAAGCGATACAAACAGAATGAACAAAAATATGTTCAACTCCTTCAAGCGTAAAAGCATAGATTTTATCATAGCATTCATCCTCGACATAATTGGGCAACCAATCCAATTCAAATAGCGGCTCTTCTATATCACAAGTGACAATTTGATTTGCCCAAAAAATATTGGATGGAATCAAAAAAGGTTCTAAGTCGATACCTTGAATACTACACTGTTGGTCTGCTGGTGTAAAACCACCCGAATAACAAATTACTTCTCCACTACAATCGAATAAGATACTTGGAATATCAAAAGCTTGACAGCTATTTAAGGCTTCCAAAAAGATGACTTCTTGTCCATTCAAATTGAAGGAATAAGCTGTCTTATGGCAGTTTTCATTAAGGACAAAAGGAAACCATTCTAATTCCCAAATACTTTGAACACCACAAGTAAGATTTTCACATTCACCAGCTACATAAGAAGTAATTCCATTAGATTGTGCTTGACAAACATTACTATAAGTTTGACCATCACATCCACAAAGTGGGTTGTAATCTTCTGTGCAATCTACTGCATCAAATTTACTTGCCAACAAATCTTCTTGACATTCAGCCATTGCGACACAATCCAATTCATAGTAAGTCACTGTTTGGCCTGTTTCTGGACAAAATTCCTCACTAGCAGAAACAATAGAGCCAAATTTAATGACATCACCTATTTCGTATTCAGGAGGCAAAATGACATTGGTAAATAGGTTGTTGGGTGCAGTGTTGTCTATTCCAAAAGGAGCAATCGCATAATTAAGGCTACAGTCTGGAAAGAAGGTTTGAAAGGGTACAACCTCACCAACTTCTACAAAGGTGTCAGCAAAAGTTAAAGAAGTTTGAAATAGGGATATACACAAAAATAAGACTAAGTAAAATTGTCTTTTCATAATTAATTAGTTTTTCACTTTTAGGGAAAGTGTAATAAAGAAGTTGAGTTAAGAAAAATGATGTTTTTTTATAATAATCTGTTAAAACTAAGTATTAT
>JAHDBB010000009.1 GCA_020630635.1 Chitinophagales bacterium | reverse complement strand
AGGCATTAGCGAGTCTAAGTACAATACCCTTTTGACCAAGTTTGAGAAGTTGCAAGCGGACAAGAAAGAATTGCAAGGAACTGTGAAGACGTTGAAAACAGAAGTTAAAACTGTTAGTTCTGGTGTTGCAAAATCTGAGTATGATGCCCTTCTTCTAAAAATTAAAGAATTAGAAGTAGAATTGGCTAAATTGAGAAAGGCTAGTGCTTCTGCTACTAAAAAGACGACGACAACTAAAGCGAAGAAAGTTAAAGAGACGAAGGAGGAAGTGATTGCAAGAGTAAAATCTAAAGCAGCAAAAATTAATTATAAGAAAATTGGAAAAGCGAAGAAAGAAGAGAAAGATGACTTACAATTAATTAAAGGAATTGGACCTTTTATTGAGGAAAAATTACATGCTTTAGAAATATATACTTTCAAACAAATTAGTATGTTTGATGCGGATGACGAAGAAATGGTTAATGATGCTATTGAATTTTTCCCTGGCAGAGTTAAAAGAGATGAATGGTCGAAGCAAGCTAAAGTTCTAATGAAGAAAAAATAAATATATGTAAAATTGTTTTTATTTGTTGGAAAATCTTTTATTTTTTTTTATGTTTTTTAATTCTATTTGCTTACCTTTATTATACAAAAGTAAATGGATGGTAAAAAAAAATAGAAAATAGTAACAAATTCTCAATTTTTTAGTATATTTACTTTATAAGACGTTTTTTAAAAACAGAATTAAAAAATTTTGTCTCAAATAGAGATTGATTTTATTTGCAGTTTTGTCCCTTGCGATTAGGAGCGCGAGGGACTTTTTTTTTGTCCTATACTCAACGTTTTTTCTTACCATATAAGTTCCTAAAGTCTTCTACCACATAAGATTTTTTACTACATAAGATACATAAGTTCTTCTAAGATTTTCTCACCACATAAGTTTCATAAGTTCACATAAGGGAGCAATCAAAAACGAAGAAGTTTTACTTCATTCTTTAGGATGAAGCCTACAAGGAATAAAATCTGGTACTAAGAAGTTGTGTCTAAAACCAACTAGCCCCGATAGTAGTGGTATTCGTGTGGAAGTGTTGGCTGCCTAAAACGTTGGCAACACGAATAGGAACGGATAGCGGGACTTGCCATGACGACGAAGTATTTGACCTTTCGCTCCTAAAAAAGAAAAATCAATCGAACTACAGAAATTATTGTAATCCGATTGATTGTTTTTTGTATATGGTCATAAAGAGATTTATGGATAAAGTTCACCAACTCCTACTTTACTACGAGACTTTGACCATAAATCAAAATCTGGAGCAGTGATAACACCATTGCCATCTGCATCGGCAGATAAATATACATCAACTAAGGCAGAATTGGCTTCCCATAAGTTGAAATCTAAGTTGTTGATGACACCATTTTGATCAAAGTCCCCTGCAATTAGAGCAAAAACTCCAGATTTAACTTCGGTTAGCTGTACGGCTCCACGTGCTTTGGATAGACTGGTGGTAAAGTCGTAAGAGCTGGTATTGGGCAGGTTAACTGTACTGCTGGAAATGACTCCTAAATGGCTTCTGTGATAGACTACAATGTAGTAATCTTGGTAGCTGGGTGTATTGTAAAAAGTAACTCCTTCTGATCCATCGGTATCGATCACTACTCCATCTGAACGCAAAAAAGCAACTCTTTTGTCTATTGTTACACCGATGTCAGTACTGGAACGAAGTTCTATATAAAGCCAATCTACCGCATTATTGGGAGCTGCTGCTACACATTCATTTTTGGTATAATTCCAAGGCGCACTACTGTAAGGGTGGTCAATAGGCATGATGTAATTATTGGCTAATACGGTTCGCATTTTTTGTGTGGTGGTATCATAATAACCTTCCAACGCCAATTTGAGTTTTGCTTTTAAAGGCTCAAAAGGATTGTCTTCTATCTTGACACAGAGTTCGCCTTCTAAATGACCAAATGGGGTCGTAGCGGATGAAATTTGTAGATGATAGGTCGTGCCAGGTGTTAGATTCTCAAAACTAGCATAGGTATTGCAATAAAAAGGATTGTCGATACAAGCTCTTTCGGTTAAGGCACCACAAGTTCCCTCATACAGACTGACAATGTGCAGAAACTGTGCGCCTGTGTTGACACGAACGTTACCAGATAAGGGAGCGACAAAAGAATACCAAACAGATGCTTGTGGATCTAAATCGCAACTATGCTTATCGTCTTCAAATCCAGCATATTCGTTGGAGCCACTAGTACATTCTGCCCCCATGTTAAGATGGGTTGCATTAACACAAAGGTCATTGGTGGGAGGGGTAATGGATTCATTACTGGCTCTCACACAAACACAACCGTCGGTAGAGGAGAAAAAGCTACTGACTTGTACAAAGTAAGTTTGATTGGGACTTAGATTTTCTAATAAAGCCATTTGCCCAAAATCATTGCAGTATATTTCTGTAAGGGTACTACATCCTCCATTGGCATCACTTTCAAAAACGGTGATTACATCCGAAAAGTCGGCATTGGTAAATAGACAGATGCGTCCATCACTAGGGGCCTCAAAAGTGTACCATACATCATTGGTCGAACGTTCATTGCGACTAGGAATAGGACCTTCAAATTGAGCCGCCATATTATTGCCCTTGACACAAGTATCATTGATGACCAATGGAATAGCATTGGTACACAGATCATTGATAGGTGTTTCTAAAGGTTGATAATCATCTAACTTTATACAAAAATCTCCCGATGTTTTTCCATATTCTGTTTCTGCGGTGAGGAGTCTTACATAGTAGGTTTGTCCAATAATTAAGGAATTGGTATGAATAGTTTCCCCGTCAAATCCATAAAGGTCATCATTGACACAAGCCATTTCAGTGAGTCCATTACAATTGCCAGAAAAGAGTGTTAAAATAGTATTGAAGTTGGAAGTACACTCTATGTTCGCAGCGGTATTATCGGCGGTAAATTGAAACCAGTAGGGAGTTTTGCTATCTGTGATACAAGAAGGAGCAGGTCCATTGCTCAATACCAATGCTTGTAAATAAAGACCAAAAGTGAGGTCGCTACTTCCTGCTTCATATTGATGTACTTCTACTGCGATGGTGTTAGAGCCATTGTTAAAAAGTTCTGTATCAATATCAAATTCTATATAGGTTGATTCTAAGTCGCCTCCAATAGAAGAAAGTGCATAAGTATTATAGTTAATGTCTCCCATAGGCATATTATAACGAATGATTTCTTCACCGTTGAGATAGACGATTGCTCCGTCATCACACAACAAACCGATGGTGGGATTGACAAGGTCTTGTGTATTAAATACAGAAAATTGATTTCTAAAATAAGTTGTTGGATGTTTGTCGCTGTTACTGTCTCCATAATCAACAGTGGTGGTTTCACTAGAATTATAACCAAAGAAACCAGGTCCTGTTTGCCAGTTGTCATCGTTGTAGAGGGTATTCTTCCAATTGCTTCCTAAGTCTTGCCCTAAGTCATGAAATTGCCAAATATCGTCACTACTAATAAGGTTGCTCGTACTTTGTTGAACACTATAACAAGTTTCTGTTTCACTAAGTGTAAAGGCAGTAGAACAGGTCGTATTTTGACCAAACAAATAAATTGGTAAACTACATAACAATAAGATAAATGTGAGATTCTTGCCCATTGTGATTCTTTTTGGTGAATTGGTCATTGCACCGATTGAGGAGGAGGGCAATAAAGTAGAAGACCATATAATTATCCTAATCTTTGTATCAATTGGGTATTTTTAGTCAGTATAATAGAATATACCTTTTGCAAAGGATAATATAAGAAAGTTGGAAGGGATGTGAAATGGATTGGCTCTTACTTCATAGCATTGTTGGCGCAATGTAAAGGTATTTTTTGTATATATTTTATTTACGCAAACAGATTTTTTTTGTTTTCAAATCAACTATTTAATTATAGAACCGTAAGAAAATAAGTGTTTTATGTAACCATTTAGGATTTTTTGGAGTACAAGAGTATAAAGTTACTTCCCTTAGCTTAAAAATAAAATAACATATTGCAATTATTGCAATTTATTTAGAAGCAATCACTATTAGTTAGATTAAGAAAATATCTTTTAAAATACAACCATTTTAATCAATCTTCCCTTCCAGATAATGCGCCATTATCCATAAGATTAATGATTAGTTATTAAAAATACCCTCAAAAAAAATGACTTGTCTCAATATTAAGATTAGTTGTAATGTAAAATAAATATCAAGCGAAACCAATGATGTTTCTTAATCTATAAAGGTTAAAACATTTAGAATATGCCTCTTCAAAGTTGTATAACGGGAAGCATAACAGCGTATAACTCAACTTCAGAAAACGAGTGGAGTACAGAACATGTAGCTCATTTGTATCAACGTCTAGGATTTGGAGCAACTTATCAAGAACTCAAAGACGGTTATGATATGGGGGCTGATGCGTTAGTTAATATGCTTATTGATGAAGTCTCTACTTTTAATAATCCTTATTTTAATTGGGCCAATGGTTATGGGGAAGACAATGCGCTTGCCAATGATCAACGCAAAGAATTGCAAAGGCTTTGGTTAACACAAATGCTAGAGCAAAATTTTAGGACCAAGCTTGCCTTATTTTGGCACAATCACTTCGTAACTCAGTTTGCGACTTACCGATGTGCGCCTTACCTCTACAGATATTACCGATTTTTAATGGACAATGGAATGGGCAACTTTCGAGAAATGGTTCGAGAGATTGGCACCACCGAAGCCATGCTGGTTTTCCTCAATGGTTCTAGTAATGTCAAAAGTAATCCCAACGAAAATTATGCGAGGGAGCTTTTTGAGTTGTTTACCATAGGACAAGGCAATGGCTATACAGAAACAGACATAGAAGAGGCAGCTAGGGCTTTGACAGGTTATTATGTCAATCGGTATGATTGTGATGTAGCGGTCTTTCGCCCAGAAAATCATGATGAGGAACCTAAAACCATTTTTGGAGTTACTGCCAATTTTGATTACAATGGCTTAATTGATCATTTATTTGATGTGCGTGCCAATGAAATAGCCCAATACATTTGTACCAAAATCTACCGCTTTTTTGTATATGATGTCGTCAATCCCAATATTGTAGATGCGATGGTACAAACGTTCATAGACAATGATTTTGAATTGGAGCCGATGTTTCGACAACTTTTCAAAAGTGAACATTTCTTTGATGTCAATGCAAGAGGGATTCGGATCAAAAGCCCTTTGGAAGCCTTCTTAATAGCCATTCGCAAATTAAACATCAATTACAATGACGATGACTATATTGATAAGATTGGGAGTGCTTGTAGAGAACTAGATCAGTATCTTTTTGATCCACCTGATGTATCGGGTTGGAAAGAACATCGGGCTTGGATTACAGAGGAGACGTTGACCAAACGATGGGAAAGGGTGGGACGGCTACTGCTCAATAACAATGACTTACCTTACGGTTCTTTGGACAATATGGTAGATGTCTTACGAGACATTGCACAAGACTTAGAAAATCCCGATGATATGAATGCAGTTGCCCGTGCATTTATAGACTTTGTGTTAGGCAAGTCGCTCATTGGTGACAATGACTATGACGGTGGCATTATCGCTTTTCAATCTTCTGTACCAATGAATTACTTTACAGGAGAAAGTACGGAAACGTGGACAATTTATTATGCCAAGTTGGATGAACAACTGACCAATTTATTAGATTACATCATTCGTTTACCCGAATTTCAATTGTGTTAAAAGAATGATTTTGATTAGGAGAGAACGTTTAAAGGCTTCGTCGTGATAGGTCTCCCCGCTATCCGCTATTATGCTAAAAGCCAACGCTTTACGAAAGTCCACGCTACATTTTAGCATAGCCGCTACTATCGGGTCTATTTGGTTAAGGAAAGAACTTCTTAGTACTAGAAGTAGGGACGAAGGGGACGAACTGTTTGGTTCTTACATGTTGGGACGATGGGGCGTTATTTTTTAACAACGACCAGTTATTTCGTTTTACAAAAAAACGTCACTCGTCCCCCAAGCACGAACAGAACCGAAAACGTCCCTTCGTCCCAAAACCACGAACAGAACCGAAAACGTCCCTTCGTCCCTTTATTCAAAACGTTGAGACCTTTCAAAAATAGCCCCGATAGTAGTGGTATGAATGCAAAAGCGTTGGCTACCTAAAACGTTGGCTGCATTCATAAGAACGGATAGCGGGACTTCCCAATACGACGAAGCAATGAACCTTTCGCTCCTCTATAAAATTCTTTGCCAAATAGATGCTTAGAGAAAATGAAACGTTCTTCAAAAGTTCAATCGTTATCACTCAATCATTTTGAAAAAGTTTCATTTTCCATCTATTTTTCAAAGAATAATGCCAAAAAGATGAATAGGATTTTTAGGGTTCTGTCGAAATTAATAGGATTTCTGCCTTACTCCAATTCACGCACTGAACCAACTATGGGCTATCAACTGCGGACTATGAACTAAAAAACGTACTATCGTCACATTCTAATAAAAAGCCACGAGTCACTCGTCACTAATTAAAAAATACCTTTCAAACGAATAAACAACTTATGTGTAACTCTTTTTTATCAAAAGTAAAACAACGTTTAGGGCGTTCCTTAAAAGACGGCAAGGCACATACTGCCGATCATCAACAATGGAGTCGAAGAGATTTTTTATATTTTTCGGGATTAGCCATGTTAGGAAGTTCGCTCAATATCGGAGGAACGACTGTAAACGCATTTGCCAAATCAGCGATGGGAGCCGCCTTAAATAGCAGTTCTGGTGAACGCATCTTAATCTTGATTCGTTTGAAAGGAGGCAATGACGGACTCAACACCATTGTACCGACCCATGCATACTCATCCTACCTCAATCGTCGCCCAGAAATTGCCATTGCAGAGAGTGATTTAGCCGATTTAGGAGAAGGGTATGGATTGCATCCAGCCTTGAGTCCTTTGATGAATTTTTGGAATGAAGGTAAAATGAAAATCCTTCAAAGTGTCGGTTATCCCAATCCCAATTATTCGCATTTTCGGTCCAGCGATATTTTGGCAACAGCGAGTGATAGCCATGTCAAATTAGATACAGGTTGGTTAGGACGTTATTTTGAAACGGAGTATTCCGCTTATTTAGAAGCACCACCTTCTGTCCCTTTGGCCATTCAAATCGGCAATAGTAACGATTTAGCTTTTAAAGCATCCGAAGCGAATATGTCGGTTGTATTCAAAGATCCCAACCGTTTTTACAACCTTGCCCAATCCGGTCAATTATACGATACATCCAATTTACCCAATTGTTACTTAGGCGAAGAATTAGGATTTTTGAGAGGAGTCACCAACAACTCATTTAGATTTTCCGAATCCATCAAAGCCGCCTATGACAATGCCACCAATGCGGCTAATTATCCAGGTTCTGCAAATGCCTTAGCTCCACAATTGGCGATGGTCGCTCGTTTGATTAAAGGCAATTTAGGAACCAGAGTGTATATGGTAACGCTGGATGGTTTTGATACACATTCCAATCAAACAGGACAACAAAATACGATTTTAACCTATTACACAGATGCGATGCAAGCCTTTTTTGCAGATTTACAAGCGACTGGACATACCCAGAATGTATTGACCGTCACCTTTTCAGAATTTGGTAGAACAATTGACCAAAATGATTCGATGGGAACCGACCATGCAGCCGCTTCACCTGTTTGGGTGATAGGAGATGAGGTCGTAGATACCCCCGAAAACCGTATTTTGGGAGAAGGACCTAGTGAACTATTTTTAAGTTCTAGTGCCAATGATATTCCTTATGAGACAGACTTTAGAAGTATGTATGCGACTTTATTACAAGACTGGTTGTGTGTAGAGCCGCAGTTGGTCGATTTTGTTTTAGGAGCCAGTTTTGCAAGAGTTGATAATTTATTGGCGGCTTGTAATCCCGAAATTGGATCGAATAAGGCAGCGCATTTATTGGGGCATAAACGAGATATTGAAAATGGTGGGTATCAAATTAAGTATGCGATTTTACAAACAGGTTTGGTCAAGTTGAATATTTTAAATGCGATGGGACAGCAGGTTGTACCCTTGTTGGATGAGGTCAAAACCAAAGGTGCTTATAAGTTTCATTTTTTACCTGTTACCTACAACTTACCACCAGGAACCTACATTTATCAAATTAAGTCGGGCGGGTACGAATATAGCCGACCTATAAAAGTAGAGTAATAAACGAACTAAGCTTTCTACAATGAAGGGTTAATTTTTAACTATGGAATGAATTAATAAAGCGATGGGACTTCGGTCTTGTCGCTTTTTTTTTGTGATTAGATGAATAAAAGGAATTATAATATTTTACTTTTCTTCCTGCATAACGAGTTCTGATATTTGACTAATAGCTACTTTGGATTCTTTTAGAAAAGTCGCACCCATCCAAACATGGAACATTTTGGGATATTCAAAATAGTTGAAAGGTATATTTTGTTGTTCCATCTTAAGTTTGATTTTTTCAGTATCTGCGATAAAAATATCTTGTCCACCTATAAAAATACTAATTTTGCCCAGTCCCTTCAGATCTCCATTAATAGGACTCACTAAATAGTTTTGGGTGTCTAAATCTCCAGCCCAATATTTGCCTTTAATTTTTAAACGATTTATAATAAGAGAGGCATCTTTCTTTTCTATTGCTTTCATTTCTGGGTTGGAAGTAGAAATATCTAGCCATGGAGCAAGCAAAATGATTTGTGAGGGTAATTGTTTTCCCTCTTTTTTCAATTTTTGAGAAAAGGCTAGCGAAAACCCTCCACCTGCACTATCTCCCATAATAATTATATTTTTGCTATTAACCTTTAACAACAGATGCTCATAAACTAAGTCCATAAAAGCCATACCTTCTAGTACTTGGTGTTGTGGAGCTAAAGGATAGTCGGGTAAAATTACCGTGGCATTTGTATGTTCTATCAATTGATCTACTAAATACCAATGGGGTTTTACAACATTATGAACATAGGAGCCGCCATGTAGATAAATAATGTATTTGTTGAGCCTATTTTTTTTTGGAGAAAGGGTATAAACGTTACGTCCTTCAATCTGTATGGTATCAACAATATATTTTTTTAAAAATCTCTTTGGAATCTTAGCCGCTTTAGATTCCTTCTCCATCGACTGTATCTTATTTTGGTATATAAATTTGTTTATTTTAAGGAAAAGTTTGACGGTATTAGCCAGAAAACTAGTAGGTTTTTCATGGGTATAAATTAAAGATGGATCTTGTTGAGCGACTAGATTAGTACTTATCATTAAAAATAGGATCGATAAAAATATTTGTTTTTGCATAATCTTAAAAAAGCTAATGTTGGTATACATAAAAAAAGTGATGAGACTTAAAATCCCATCACTTTTCCATTATCTTATTTTTAAAAATAGTGTTCATTTTTTGTGAACAAACTATTTTTAGTGAACAATCTGCATCTTTTTACTTTCAGAAACTTGATTATTTGTTTGAACTTGGTAGCTATAAATACCAGAAGCCCAATCGCTTGTATTCAAAGAAACTTGAGTCATATTAGGAGCGATATTTTGTTCGATCATCAAACGACCATTGATATCATAAACTTTTAAGACCGATTTTTCTTGGATATTGTACAAAGGAATCATCGTACTTTCATTGGCAGGATTCGGACGACTTTGACCGACCATCGCCTGATTCACAACCTCGTCTAAGTTGGTATCAATCATTTCTTCCTCACATACTTGATCTTCTGTATTGACTTCTACATCTTGATAGAACCAATTGTGTGTTGCATCCATAATAGCAGTTGCAACATCCGCATCACCGATTTGCTCCAAACCAATACCTAAATACACCAATTTATAATCGTCTGTTTCGACTCTTAGTCCACCAACTTTGGTTGGATCATTGTTGTAGTAGAAAATAGGGAATGCCCCTTCATTGGGTGAAATTTCTTCGGGATAAGTAAAACCGCCATAAGCATCAATAATCGAACTCATACCGATGTCTCCAAAAACTTCATCCTCTTCTACCATTTGGAAAGAAGTACTTGCACTACTACCATCATTGACATAAGTAGTGTACATATAATCATTATAAAATGCTTGAGTTGTAGCTGTTCCATAAGCATTGGCGACACCCGATTGATCCCATCCAATATCTTGTCCTGCAATCAATATATTTCCGCCATTGTCTAAGAAAGTACTTAATTGGTTGACGATTTCATCTGTAAAAGAAGGGAAGGTCCAACTAACATTGTAATAAATGTTATGGATATTTTGGATTGCATCAGCTTTGCTAAAGTCGGTAAACTCTTTGATATTGAGACGAGTCATGCTTGCCAATTCGGTAGCAGCCAAAGGATTGCTGTATAAGTCTGCCCATTGATCCGCATTTACATTAGAAACAACTAAATCTCTAATTCCACTCATTACATATACTTTTTGAGATAAGACAGGAGCATTGGGATTAGACAAAGACTCCATCTTTAAAGTATAAGTAGCCAATCCTGCATCAACACAAGGCTTTACTTCTAATACCAAATCATTAATATCGTCTTGGGTCAAATCTAAAGTCGCTTCACTTTCGTATGTTTCATTATTGATGGTAAATTCACTTTCCCAATTTTCAGGCTCATTTTCTTTTTCCAATGTAACCTTAAAACTCTCATCACCATTGAGTAAACTTTTAGCAGTGTAAGCCACATCAATTGCTTGCGTCAAAGGTGTTTCTAAATGGATGGCTTCATTGCTATTGAATAACTCACCGACGACCAATGTCGTACCATCTATGGCAGGAATAGTTGCACCATCATAAATATCAGAACGATCTTTGGATACATACGCAACAATATCACAGTTTTCGATAACATAGTCAGCAGGAACTTCATAAGTATACGTTTTTGATACTAGGTTTTCACTTGTACTGATTTCATCGCCCCAAGTACCTGTAATAAAAGTACGTAAGACTGCATTGTGTTCATAGTTTTGATGCGTAGTATTGGCACCGTAATCTACTTGTGGACCAATGATGCCATTTTCAACAAAGGCAACATGGATGTAGTTATTCTCTTCATCAACTTCTTGTGTATAAAAGACCTCAACCTCAACCGTTAATTCTCTGGTATCAGCATCAAAGGAAGTGGCGACTCCTAAGTTAGCAGGTGCATCCATTTGAGAAGCAGTCTCAATCGCATTGCTCCAAGCACCACGACCCATAGAGATCGTTCCTTCTGCTACAAAGTCATAAAGATAACGATTGACATTCCCTGCTGGAACACCTGAAACACCAAATTCTGTGACAAAAGCTGGACCAAATTCCGTTCTAAAATCAGGTTGTCCTGGTGCTGGATCAGCTAAGTTGGTAGCATGGACATTGACGACATGTAGCTCATCTCCATAGATCTCTTTAAGGGAGGTAATCACATCATGTCCTTCTGGGCAATACCCACAGTTGATTCCTGTAAATTCCTCAACGACTATAGATCGTTTTTTAGGATAGGTTTCTGCAAGGGATTGGGCAAAAGAGGTTTGTAGGACAAAAAGACCCAATACCATTATTGGTAAATATCTAAGCATAAATTTTAATGTTTAAATGTTTGTGAAATAGGTGTTTTGATAGTTTTAGCGTGTTGTTTTATCTAAATTACATTTTTTATAGGGAATGGACAAATTTTAGCGCAAACTAGCTATATTTTAGTCTTGAATGTATCTACAATACGACTTATCAGAGACTACAGATGATTGGCTGAAAGAAGGCGTATAGAAATGTTAAAAAGTAAGAGAAAAGCAACTTTGTTTAAAAATTAACGTAGATATATTAAACGCTCTAAGGCATTTATTATAGAGTTTTTATAGGTTAAACCTATTGATAATGTAACAAATTACCCATATTGTATATATAACAGAAAAAAGCCGTTGCCCAGACTAGGGAACGGCTTTTTTTCTTTTGTATGGTAGAGTTTAAAAATAAGTGCCTAAAATTTGGCAGAAATCCCGCCATGTAAAATCCCACCTCCTAAGAGACCCAATTCGACATGAAAACCGATGTTGTCAGTAAAGAAGTAGCGCATACCACCTGCCAATCTGACCGCCACAGGAAAGAAGTTGGGAATTTCTTCATTGAATCCGTCATTAGGCGTACTGGTAATTTCAAATTTTGCATGTTTATAACCTGCACCCAATCCAATATATCCATCTATTTTATCGCTACTATCTACAAAGTGAAAATTCATACGGATCATCGCTCTTGTTCGTGGATTATCAAGTCTATATTGAGTTGTACCTTCTGTCCACTCAAGCACCGTCCTTACATGCGAGAGTTCCAAACCCATTCCCACTTTATCAGATAGCATATATTCAAATCTTCCGCCAACATGAGTGAGACCTTTGATATTCACCAATGAGTTAAGAGAGGTTTCATTGACATAAGTATTTCTATAAAATACATTATTCATATTGGGAAATCCAGCAAAACCATCAATGATGATATTGCCTTCTTCTACTGCTTGACCTGTTGCTTGATCGCCAGAAAATAATCCAAAAGAACCTAATACTAGGATGGATAATAGTAGTTTTTTTAATTTCATGAGAGTAAAATTTAATTAAATGATTAACGAATATACATAACATTTTGGAATTTGCTATAAGAAACATTATTTTTTATAAGGAGAGAACAGAGGCTGCTTCGTCGTGACGGATCTCCCCGCTATCCGTTCTTATTGCTGCTGCCTTGCTCACTCAAATGGTGACTTCAAGTCATCATTTGAATCTGCCAAACAAATGCAGCAATACCACTACTATCGGGTCTAGTTGGTGGAGGAAAGTACTACTTAGTGCCAGTTTTTTGAACAGAATTTTTTAAGAATTAGAAGAATATACAGAATTTGGTAGTCCTTCAAATGTAATGCTATTTTAAGCGATGAATAATTTGATAACAAGGGAATGAATTCCCTTGTGAAAAAGTTACGCTTCGTTAACACAGCATTATAAATATAGGACTACCCAGAATTTTGATGGTATAAACAGATGACCAAAATTGTGGAAAAAAGATAGAATCATTTGATCGTTTTCTCCAACTTGCTCAAAGGTAACAACCCAACCCAAATAGCCCCGATAGTAGTGGTATCACCAAAGTGTATTGGCAAAGAGGTTCGGGCAGCTTGGTGATAAGAACGAATAGCGGGACTTTCTGATACGACGAAGCATTTAACCTTTCGCTCCTAAAAAATAAAAACTTAAACTTGGGCTAAAAAGTTCCTTTTATGACGAGAATATTACTTGCATTTATGCCTTTGAAGCAGCCAAATCTTTAAAGACTTTGCGAGTTTCCCAGATATTCAAAAGCAAATATGGAAAGTAGGAAATAGAGGTAGAAACAGCCGCACCAGTCGCTCCATAAATCGGAATCAACCAATAATTTAACCCGATGTTGAGAAAGAGAGAAAAAAGTAAGTTGATGGCTCGTCTTTTTGCCAAACCTTGATAGTCTAAAAACTGATTGAAGAAGACCGAGAAGGTAAAGACCAACACATAAACGCTGAGGATTTGCAAAGGATAAACCGCTCCCACATAAGCGGCTCCATAAATCAAGGGAATCGCCCAACTTGCTAATACCCAAATACCCAAGACAATGGGAAAAAATAAAAGGCTATTGATTTTGAGTAAGCGAGTAAAAAGTTTTTGACGATCTGCCAAATTATCCCGATTCAGTTGGGCAAAAACAGGCATCGTTCCCATCGCCAATGCATAACTGATATGTGGCAACTTCGTCACCAATTGTTTGGCAATCGCATAATCGCCCACCGCCAAATCATTGGCTAACCAACCCAACATTAAGGTATCGACTTCTGTGGCAATCGCAAATCCTGCACTAATCACAAATAAAGGTAAGCTGTATTGAAAGATGTCTTTGAGGTAAGAAGCCGAAGAAGTAGGAGAGGAGAAGGAGTAATTTTTATATAGCAAGCCCATCGCAACAGTCAAACTAAATAATAAAGCAACTCCAAATGCTAAGATAATATTTTTTAGACTAATGCCTACAAAGGTCAAAAATAAAACCAAAAATAAGAGCTTTAAACTAAACTCTGAACCCGAAGTAAAAAAGTTGAATTTGATGCGGTGTAAACCCGTAAAGACTCCTTTGAAGTGTTCGACAAAACCTGTTAAAAACACAATGGGACTTGCCCAGCGAAAAAGACTGACAAATTCGGGGCGACCTATCAAGTTGGCAAGGGGTGTACTCAATAAAAAAAATCCCAACGCAAAAACGCTGCTAATGCCCACTCTTAATATCAATGCATCTTTTAAAACTTTGGGGAGTTCTTCTGTATAATTGTGTTGAGCAACAAACTTGATGGTTGCTTTTACGCCAAACATCACGAATAAAAAAGTAATGGTCAATATAGAAAAGAAGTAAGACCATGCGCCCCATAAGTCAGGTCCCAATGTCCTTGCTAAAAATATGTTAATCAAAAAAAACATGGGGAATACAATGGCTTTGGTTGCAATGCCCCAAGACGTTTCTTTGATGAGTTTCTTTTTTAGTTTAGATGCCATTTTCTCCTCATTATGTGGTTTTGGGACGACGGGACGTTTTTTGGTTCATTTCGTAGTTTTGGGACGATGGGACGTTTTTCGGTTTGTTTCTTGGTTTTGGGATAGTGGGACGTTTTGGTTCTTTTTGTGCTTTTTGGGGCGGTGGGACGTTTTGGTTCTTTTTGTGCTTTTATATCCAATGCCGAGTTTATTTTCAATTAGCAAAATATAAATGTCCCCTTTACGTCCCATCGTCCCAGACTGTAAAGTTCGTCCCTTCATAAAATTTTTACTTCCAATCCGATAAATCTCGTCCCAACAGTTTTTCCAACTTTTCTGTATCTTTTAGATAATGTTCTTTGAGCATTTGTTCAGTTTCAGCTTGTAAGACAGGTTTGTCCTCCTTTTTCATTTTAGTAACATTGAGTTTGTCCCGAATGAACATACCCAAAGGCAAAATCCCTGTATATCTTAAAACAGGAATAACCCACTCCATATTGTTTTGAGTGATGGCTTGTCGAGTCGATTGAATTAAGTGATTGAGCCATTTGACACGAGGTTGTTTGGTCTCATTTGATTTTTCTTCTAAAGTCGCTGGATAAAATTCATTTGCACCTATAAAGTCTAAAAACTCTTTGAAAAAAGCCTTGTTATTTTTTCGCATATCCTCAAATAACATTACCTTGATTTGTTCTTTAGGGAATATATCAAAATATACTTGTAAATGTTTATGGTAATGATATTCTAAAAATAAATCAGGTCGTTTTTCGATGGCTTTTTCAAAGGTCGGATAAGCGATCACGCCTCGTTGTACCAGATACAAATATAATGAAAATAATTGTTTTGGTGGATAACGGAGAACGGCTAATATTTTGACGTTGGGATAATAGTCGTAAATGCTTTGTGCCGAATTTTCATTTATAAGGTATTCGACAGAAAATTCGCCTTTGATTTGTTCCTTTTTGGCTTCTTTGAAAAACTCGTGATACCAAGATAAAGACTTGTCATGAACAGGATTTTTGGTACCAGGCATCCGACTCAAAAAGGCGTTGAAATAGACCAATTCTTTTTGTTCGGGTATGAATATATCAGGGTGTTTGCCTAAGTTGTCAGTTAGCCAAGTGGTTCCTGATTTGGCAGCACCGATGCCGATAAAGTCTAGTCGAAAATCGGGTTCGTTGTATGTTTGATGGACTCCCATTGGAAGGTAAAGATACTAGGAAATGTTGAGATAGAGAGATAAATTTTATTGATATACAAAAACTTGATAAAGTTGAGTTTATTTTGTTATTTTTGATGAAAAATATACAGATTCCGATGAAAATAACGAAACTTCATATTACTGACTTTCAACAGTTCAAAGATTTAGAATTGGATTTTACTTATCAAAGTGGTTCCAAAAAAGGACAGCCATTGGATAAGGTCTGTTTTATAGGGCAGAGTGGAACGGGGAAGACGACGCTTCTGGAGTTGATAATTAGTTGTTATGAAGAACAAATAGATAATGTTACTTTAAAAACTTCAAATAATAAAAATACTCAATTGAGGTTGTTTTTGTATATTACTGCCGAAATAATAGGAAATGAAAAAGCTATTTTGGCTAAAAAAGAAAATGGAAATTTTGAGATAAATGATGCAATTCAAACTAAAAAAGAAAATGATAAATTAGATAAATTTCAAGAAATCGAACAACAAAAAATCTTAAAAATTTCTAATGGAACCTCTAATCTTCTTTGGGAATATTTGATGAAAAATATTGCAGAATATGATGAAAAAATTAAGTTAAAAGGAGCAGAATTGATACAAAAAGGTGTCTTTCATCAGCCAGAAAAAATGCAGCAAGAACTCATTAAGTGGAAAGAAGAAAATCCCAATCCAAGAGAAAATTTAGCTTATAAATGTCTGAATCCAATCTTGAATAAATTTAACTTAGAAGTAGATATTGATAATTTACAAGCGTTGGTGACGGTCAAACATAAATATGACAACTCACAGATTCCTAGTAGTGGTTTAAGCACAGGAGGAGTGGTTTTGAATTTTTCTCTATGGAATAGAAACCCAGAGATATAGCACTATGTAACTTTTTTTAATAATTGTTACAGAAAGTGGAGAAAGACAAACAGGAAAATTGGTCGTATTAAAATAAAAAATCTTTATGGCAAGGGCAAACCGCCCTTGCTATTTTACTTTTATAAAAATCCCAAAAAGTGAAGAAAATCATTTATTGCTTTTGGTTGCTACATACAGTCGTATTTTCACAAGATATATTGTTTAATAAATCCATAGAACTACAACCTGATATACAACATGAAACAGTTAGTACCGTACTAGTAAATGAGAATAATGAAATATATGCGATTGGTCGAACGAAGAATAGATATGATAGTGCAAAAGATAGTTTATTTATCGTCCAACTTGATAAGTATGGACAAATAAATTGGTTAAGAACGTATGATTTTAGCTCTAATATTTGGGAATTTCCTAAAGAATCCATTTTGTTATCTGATGGAAATTTAGTGATAGGCGGAACTGTTCAGTATCAAAGTAACCTAAATCAGAATGCCTTTTTATTAAAGTTAGATTCTTTAGGAAATATCTTATGGTTTCAAGAATATGGAGATAGTTATTATCAGTCTATTTATGATTTAAAATCTACCCAAGATGGTGGTTTTATCTTTGGAAGACGAACAGATAAGCCACCTATTAATGGATTAGAAGATGCATGGTTGGTTAAGACAGATAATTTAGGCAATATAGAATGGGAGAAAAAATTTGGTGATACATCTAACAATAGTGTCATCAGGATTTTGGTAGAGGAAAATATTTATACATTATTACTTGATAATTCTACAAGTAATGATTCCTATGTAGCGATTTATCAATTAGATGAGGCAGGTAATATCTTAGAAAGCGAGATTTATGATACTGAAATTCCATATATTAATTATGGAGGTTTTTGGGATATAGAAGGAAGTGCTTTAACTCTAGGAATGCGCCCAGTTGCAGATAACTTGATAAATTTTGATGGATATTTAGCGAAGATAGATACGAATATGAACATTGTCTGGGACTTATCCATAAGCGAGGGCATCAATACCCAAGAGTGGTTTTACAAAGGTGTTCAACTTCCTGACAATTCCTATTTAATAGCAGGCTCTTCCAGTTACAACCAAGATAGTGTTCATACTTTTCGAGGTTGGTTAGTCAAAGTTAGCGAGAGTGGCGAATTATTGTGGTCCAAGATATTTCAACATGATGAAGACAATATTTGGGAATATTTTGAAGATATGGCACTAAGTCCAGACGGTACGGTTGTGATTGTGGGCTTTACAGGACAATTACCCGAAGAAGGACAATTGGGAACGACTCGCAACAATATGTGGATACTGAAAGTAGATTATGAAGGCAATGATTGGCTACCTTTTGAAGTTGAACTCTCCGCAGCAGATAGTATTCTGTGTTTAGGAGATAGCCTTGCATTAGACATGTTAGCCTATAATGGCACTTGGTGCGTTTATTCTAATGGCACAAATTGTCCCTATGATGGTTGGTGGGAAGGCAGTGGTAGCGTTTACCTATCAGACAGCTTACATTCTACGCCATTTTTTATAGCAGAAGAATCAGGTATTTATGACCTACGTTATCATTTGATAGACGAATTAGGAGACACTGCTTGGGCGAGTCAAACCATCTATGTTTTAGAAGATCAAGTTGTTACATATTTTTATCAAGATAGTTTATGGATGGGAGATAGCTTAACATTAATGCCTGTATGGGAAGGAGTAGAAAGTGTTCCTTCTTTGTATGAATGGAGTGGTAATGGCTTATCCTTTTTATCAGATGAAAGTATCAACCCTATTTTTATAGCCCAAGATACAGGTATTTTTTACCTTGATTTGTACTACGAATATGTGGAAGGTTGTGGTCTCTATCAACAGTTTGAAATAAGGGTAGATACCGTTCATGTTCCTGCTACCTCATTGGCAAGTTTGGTTTCAAATAATGGAGTAACATTATACCCCAATCCAGCCCGTACTTTTGTCACCATTAAAAACCATTTGGGAGAAGAAGGCGTGATCACCTTTTACGATACACAAGCTCGTCCTTTTTATAGCAGCCCTTTATCAGCATCTGCTATCAATGAAATAGAGTTGGTGGATTGGAAAAATGGCACTTATTTTTACACCATTGTTACAAAAAGCGGAGAAAGACAAACAGGGAAATTGATAGTTTTAAGATAGGTTCTCTTTTTTTTAGGAGCGAAGGGTTCAATGCTTTCGTCGTAAAGGCAAGTCCCGCTATTCGTTCTCATTCGTGTCGCCAACGTTTTTCTAAGCCAACGCTTCAGACACGAATACCACTACTATCGGGGCTAGATCGTTTCAGTCTCTCCCCATAGTAACTGAACTGCTTTAGAATTTTGAAATTAAAAATTAGAATTTAATCTATTCACTCTTTCCACCCCTCAAACTTTCGCCCCAACAACGCTTCCAATTGATCGACATCCGCATTCGTCCTTTTTAAAATAAACGCCCGACTTTCTGCTGACATAGGCGGATAATCCATCTTAGTTGAATTAAGTCCCATCACCCAATTTTTAAAACCCTTTTCTTTGAGCCAATGAACGACTTTGGATAAACGCAAGGCTACCATAATCGCCGAAAACCAACCCATCAAAGTAGAAACAAAAGTAAACTTAGACGCTTTCGCTGAATTGGCTCTTTTGCCCAAATTGGGAGGAATAAATGAAGCATCAACTCCCACAAAATCATACAATTTTTTGAGTGTTTCTGCCTGATTATTTTTGATCTCGTCTAAGGTCAAAACGAGTATTTGTTCTTTAGGGAAGATGTCAAAATAGCGTTTGAGTTGTTTATAATACAGACTTTTTTCAACAAACTCATCTTGTTCTCGAATGAGTTGGTCAAAAGGTCGGTCTTCTTTTTGAAAATAATAACGAAACATCACATATTGAGAATAAGCTCGTTCCGCAGGATGTCGCAAGCAAGCGATGATTTTGATATTGGGATACAAACGCTTGATGTTTTTAGCTGCCATCTCATCATACATGTAGCCCGTCGAAAATTCGCCTTTCAAAGCTCCAACTTTACAATGCTCAAAATGCTTGGCATACCAATTCAAATCCTTTTGATGATTTTTATTGCCTGGTGGATGGATATAGGACATCACCTCATTAAAGTAATGAATTTCTTTGGGTTCCGACAGACAAAGATCGGGATGCGCTGCCAATAAATCAGCCACTTGTGTCGTCCCTGCTTTGGGCGCACCAATACCAACAAAATCTAATTGAAAATCGGGCATTTTATTAATAATAAATTATTTTGGGACGTTTTGGTTCATTACTTGTTTGGGGACGACGGGACGTTGTGGTTCTTTACTTGGTTTTGGGACGATGGGACGTTTTTCTGTTTGGTTCGTGCTTTTGGGACGATGGGACGTTGCGGTTCAGTCGTGGTTTTGGGGCGACAGGACGTTTTTTTAATTCAAAAATTGAGTCGATTTATAAAATGAAACGTCCCTTCGTCCCAACAGGTAAAAACTGAACAGTCCGTCCCTTTACGTCCCTTTCTTCAGTTACTAAGAAGTCCTGACCTCAACCAACTAGCCCCGATAGTAGTGGTATGAATGCAAAAGGCTTTAGATCACAAGTCGAAAAGACTTGCGGTAGAAGCTTGGCTGCATTCATAAGAACGGATAGCGGGACTTTCCGTTGCGACAACGCATTGAACCCTTCGCTCCTAAAAAAACAAAAAACGCTTTACCTCATTCTTTAGGATGAGATCACGAAAGAACCTAAAAGTCACCAGTCACCATCACTTATCATCCAAAAACTATCGACCATCGACTATGGACTTTTTATACAGTTTGATACAATTCACTATAAATCCCATCCAAGTTCTTTATAAAATTATCTAAACTATGTTCTTGAACGGTCTGTTGTGCATTTAGACGAAGCTCCTTTTGTAAATCAGGTTTTGACATCAACATTTTGACCTTTGCTGCCATATCATTCGGATCCTTCATCGTCATATACACCGCATCAATACCGTCCTTCGGAATTTCGTCCATACCAGGACCATCTGTCGTGAGCAGCGGAATACCCAACGACATCACCTCCAGTTGTGACATCGGCAAACCCTCAAAATGAGAAGGCATCATAAAACAATCCAATGCCGCATAATATTCCAACATATTTTTGACATAACCCACATAATGAACTTTGCGACCAAACTGCATCTTTTCCAATAAGTCATTGAGCGCATCTTTATCTTGACCATTGCCCGCCATCAAAAAATATAGCTTGTCATTTTTAGGTTGATCCAATAAAATCCTTGCCGTCTCTACAAATTCTTTCCAACCCTTTCGCTTGATAATTCGACCAGCAAAACCAACGACAAACGCATCTTCTGGAATCCCGTACTTATCTCGGTAAGTTCCTTTGCAAGCATTCATTGCATCGGGATCAAAACGTTTTAAGTCCACAAAATTATACAAGACTTTAACCTTATTATCAGGTGTGCCAGCCCGTTCAATTAAGTGGTCACGCATCGCATTAGAGACCGCAATCAATAAGTCAGCAGTCGAATGAGACATCTTTTTGAAATTCACATAAACGCCATCTTCGATTTTGCTATTATTGTCACTTCCAACGATTTGACCATGTTCATGAAAGATCAATTTGATATTGGGAAAGTGTCTTTTCTTCAACCAGAAGCCAAAAACTTCGGAGCGAAAAAGATGACAATGTAAAACCTCTATCTGGTGTTTTTCAATAAACGCTTTTACTTCTTTGAGTGGTGCAAAAGAATACTTAGCCGTCGAGTCATTCACAAAAATATTGGGATGATCAATTTCAATGTGAATGTCTCTCGTTCTCAAAGCGTACAAAAAAATGTTGGGGTTGTCTTTTTGTTTGTCAAAGACCGCCTTCAAAATCGTTTGTGCGCCACCCAAGCTCAAGGTATCAATCAGGTGTAAAACTTTCATAATTTTTTATGCTTCTTTCATTTTTTCTTCAATCTCCTTCTTAAAATAATCGTAGGTAATTTTTAATCCATCTTTCCGATCCACTTTAGGTTCCCAGCCCAATATTTCTCTAGCCTTTGTAATATCTGGCTTTCGCTGCATTGGATCATCTTTAGGTAGCGGTTTATAAATGATTTTCTGGTCGGTATTCGTCAAAGCGATGATTTCCTCCGCAAAGTCTTTGATGCTAATCTCATCAGGATTTCCGATATTGACAGGTAAATGATAGTCGCTCAAAAGCAAGCGATAAATCCCTTCCACCAAATCATCTACATAACAAAAAGAACGAGTTTGTGAGCCATCGCCAAAAACGGTAATATCTTCCCCTTCAAGGGCTTGTCGCAAGAACGTTGGCAATGCTCGTCCATCATTCATTCGCATACGTGGACCATAAGTATTGAAGATACGAATAATGCGTGTCTCTAATCCATGAAAATTATGATACGCCATCGTCATTGCTTCTTGAAAACGTTTAGCCTCGTCATAAACGCCACGAGGACCAATCGGATTCACATTGCCCCAATACTCTTCGGTTTGTGGATGTACCGTTGGATCACCATAAACTTCCGAAGTCGAAGCAATCATAAAACGAGCTTTTTTCACCCTTGCCAATCCCAACAAATTATGCGTTCCCAATGAACCCACTTTCATCGTTTGAATCGGCATTTTCAAATAATCAATCGGACTGGCAGGAGAGGCAAAATGCAAGATATAATCCAACGATCCTGGAACGTGTACAAAGGTAGTGACATCGTGATGGTAAAAAGTAAAATCTTTTAATGGAAAAAGATGTTCTATATTACTCAATCGTCCTGTGAGCAAATTGTCCATTCCAATGACTTCATAACCTTCTTTGATAAATCTATCGCATAAATGGGAGCCTAAAAACCCTGCTGCTCCAGTAATGAGTATTCGTTTCATATATAGTATATTTAGATTTTTTTATAGTATCGAGTGTCTGATGACAAGTGACTTTTCGGTTCTTTCGTGACCTCATCCTAAAGAATGAAGTAAAGCTTTTTTTCTTTTTTGGGAGCGCACTTTACTGGCTTCGTTGTATTGGAAAGTCCCGCTATCCGTTCTTATAAATGCAGCCAAGTTTTTGGTAGCCAACGCATTGCATTTATACCACTCCTATCGGGGCTAGATCGTTGCGGTCTCAACCTATAGTAACTGAACCGTTTTAGAATTTAGGATTTTGATCTTAGAACTTAATCCATTCGGGTCTAGTTGGTTGAGGTGATTACTTCTTCGTAACTGGAAAAGTGACGGAGGGACGTTACGGTTCTGTTTGTGCTTTTGGAGACGAAAGGGACGGTTTTTTCTTATCAAAACAAATTAATTCGATTTATTCAAAATATCGTCCCCTCACGTCACATATCGTCCCGTCGTCCCAAAACCAAGAACCAACCCTCAGACTATCGACTCCTTTACCAATCCTTCCAACACTCCTTCATATTGCTTAATCAACTTATTCCAATCATAGACATCCAAAATACGTTGTCTTCCCCTTTTACCCAAGTCCGCAATTTTATGCTCGTTATCCGTCAAATCATATAAGACCTCACGCAAAGCATTTTCATCTTCTGGTGGAATGGTAACACCTGCATCACCAACTGATTCAGGACAACCTGCCACATTAGAGGTAATCACCGCACAACCCGCACTCAACGCCTCCAACAAAGACTTACTTGCATTTTCCTTTGCCGAAACCAACGAATAAATCGAAGCCGTTTCTAACAAGTTTTTATACGTATCTGACTGATTGTTTATCCAGCCATGAAAGACGATTTTTGTTTTCGATTGAGCTGCCAATCCTTTGAGTTCTTCCATCATTGGACCGTCTCCACAAATATGTACTTCGTATCCAATATCTTTTTCCGACACTGCTTTTATCAAATACTGAAAACCTTTTCGCCTCAATAAACGACCTGTGGATAAGATAATCTTTTGCTTAGGTTTGGGTTGATACATATCACTGTGAAACCCTTCTCGAATCACCTTGTAAGGAACTGGTGGACCGATATTTTTATTCCCTAAATTTGCTAAGTATTGAGAACCTGAAAAATTACCAGACGATAAGTTTAAGATATTTCTTAAAAGGGGTTTGGTAAAGTTGTGTAAAAAGATAAAACGGTCATTGTTGTAGCCAGGAATATCGCTTCCATGACTGGTATTGATAAAGGGAATGTTATGATGCTTTTTGACCCAGCGAGCGAGTAAACCTGTCGGAATGGCAAAGTGATTGTGACAGACATCATACGTATTATCCTTCAAATGCTTTTTTAAAAATTTGATCCCATTTCTTACAAAAGTCAACATCTCATGCGGATGACAAATCTCTTTCTTTGCCCGAATACAAGGAACTCGATACACATTGATTCCTTCGACGACTTCATGATCCGCTAATCCTTTGAAACCCATTGTCACGACATCGACTTGATGCCCCAATTGTACATATCGTTCCGCAATTTCGTAGCTAATCGGACTCGCTCCGCCTCCCAATGGTGGAAACTCGTAATTTAGAAAAAGAATTTTCATTCGTTTTATTTTTTGATATTGTTTTTTAGTCTGTGATAAAATGGCGTTTTGAGTTCTTGTGTGGTTTTTGCCACTAATACACGAATGTGGTGTTTAAACAGTTCAGTGACTATAGGTAGAGAACTCAACGACCTAGCCCCGATAGGAGTGGTATTCGTGTATGCAGCGTTGGCTACCCAAAACGTTGGCAACACGAATGAGAACGGGTAGTGGGACTTTCTACAGCGACGAAGCACCTAACTTTCGCTCCAAAAAGAAAGGAATCACAAGCTGAACCGCATTGATAATTTATCATTCACCATTAATCATTATCAAATCCTTTCGCTCCTAAAAAATCACAAACTGAACTGCATTAATCATTCACCATTTATAATTCATCATTATTCTTCGTACTCAAACTCATAAAGCGGATTCACAATTTTAGCATCTTCTGCAATCGGTGCATAAGGGTCTAATTCAATGCCTTCCTTCAAAAGTGTCTGCATTTCCTCACGACTCAAAGCCCGTTCATAGTATTTAAAGTTCTTGATATTGTCCAAATAATCATTGGTAATATAAAACTCTCCTCTTTCGAGACGGTGAACAGGCAATTTGGATACACCTTTGGGGACACCATCTAAGGCAACTTGGTAAGGAGAACCCTTGAAACCGCCTGCCTGATACATCACAATGTGATGCCAAGTTGTATCATTGGGAAAAGGAAAAGTCAGCATTTCTTGATCCTTTTCGTCCAACATACTGCCATATTTTAGCATGAAATTATGGGTTCCATCCAGTTGTTTTTCCAATAATACATTGATTAAATTGATGTCATCATCAACTGATGTAATGTAAAAAGGATTTTCTTGTTCAACACCAATTTGGGGAGCTTTGACCCAAAAAGATAGGCTAAAAGGATGCATGAGATTGGCTTCTGTCTCAGTGACATAAGTTTCTTCTAAATCTACTTGATCCGAAGGCGGTTCAATCAATTCGCCCCATCCATAGACTTGACAAAGCTGTTGATTGAAAATTAATTGGACATCCTTTCCGCCAATTTTTAAAATTTTAGAGGTATCCACAGGAAAACCTACCCGCCATTTTTGGTTGCGGTGAAAATCCAAAATCATCAAACCACTTTTGCTATCTTGGACGATTTTATCCACATCTTTTTTTCTACGACGATCTTTATATTTATACTTATGGATGCATTCAATATCGTAATTATGATACAACAATTGCTCATAAATAGAACTGATAATCGTGTATTCATTCTCAATTTTCTCTTTTTCAAACTGATTTAAAAAGAAAAGCAATTGACGTTTTTCATTGTGAAATTCTCCTGTTGTTTTAAGGGCAAAATCGTTTTGGGCATATTGTGGTTCTGCCAGACTTAGATAGGTGTTTTGAGGATTGAAAATGACCAATAAAAAGATGGCACAAAGTCCTTGAAATCCCCAACGTAAAAATCTATTAGAGATGTTTTTACCAAATCGAAAGATGAAATATATGCTCGCTGCAATGGATAAGACAAAGAAAGATAAATTGTAAAAAATGTATCGTGGGGTAAAGTATCGGGTAAAGAAAAAATAAAAGGCAGAGGCTATCAAGATAAAGCTAAAAGTATAAGCCACGCTCATATTTTTCCTAAAACGAATACCGCCAAAAAGTGCCATTAATATTAAGAAATAGACGAAGTACATATCAGGATTATCCGCTTGCCACCAATGGACAGGCAATTGGGCTCCCGAAAATAAAAAAGCATCCGTCCAACGAATATCCGTTGTATTATTCAACCCAATAAACTTGACTCGATTGATTAAAACCAAAAAGCCTGCAAATCCACCGACTCCTAAAAAGAGCAAAATTTTATTGCGTTTGATAAGGTCCAAAATCGCCTTTCCATGTGTCAAGACATAGGTTCCTGTCAAGGTCGCAAAAATCGCCCCACTCACTTTCAAGGTCGAGAACCGATCAATAAAGAAGGAGTAAACCAACAAGGCAAAAACCAGTATGCTCGACCCAATAATATATCCCAAATCGCCCTTTTTGTAATGCACAATTTTTTCTATCAAGGTCAAGAAAAGCAGCATAAAAAGCAAGATGATAAAGACATAGTAGGTATGTTCTCGGATATTACGAGAGACACCGATTGCCCAAGGAGACATTGCCCAAAGAAAGGCTGCAAAAATACCCGTTCCTTGTGAGATTCTTTTGCCTAAAAAATAGATGGGAATGGCGGCTAAAGCTCCCAAAATGGTTCCTGGAATCCTGCCCCAATGCATATATTCGTGAAAGTCAACAGCGTGACCCAGCCAAGCAAATAAAGCTGTACTATATGTAACCAATTTTGCCCGTTGATACTCAAAATATCCAGCCGTCAAGAGGGTTCTTGCGCCTGTGATATGGTGGTCTTCATCTCGAAAGGTATCAATCATATCCAGATACAACCAGCGAAAGTACAAGGCTACGCCAAAAATAACTGTTAAAAGTAGAAATACACTCCATTGAGGAAGACGAGAAGGAGTTTGAAGGTCTTGTTGAAAGCGTTGTTCATCTCGATGTCGATTCAAATAAACCGCCATTGTTCCAAACAAGCCTGTTGCCATCAAAATAATGAGTCGTACAGGTTGGTAAGAAATCCAGTTAATCACATCCAAAGCACTTCCAACAGCACAAGCCAAATTAAACAAGATACTCCACAAAAATAGTCGGTTGACCCAATTGATGAGCGTATCACTCGGTTTTTTGATAAAAGCCATCCCCAAGCTTGCCATCATCACCACGCCATAACAGACCGAAAAAAGTATTTGGTCATTTTCCAATAACTGGTTGCCCAGCACCCAATAAATGAGAAAGAGAAAAGTAATGGGAAATACACTACTCAACCAAGTTGGAATACTCAATGCCGATGATGCTTCTTGATTCATAAATTCAAAAATGGTAGGTTCTTGGCTTGTATGATGTGACGAAGGGACGTTGCTCTTCTGTTCCTGTTTTTTTTAGGGACGAAAGGGACGTTTCTTTTCCCTATTTGAAATCCTATTAATCTCGAAAAAATCTTATAATCCTATTCCATTTTTAGGCTAGGAGCGAAGGGTTCCTTGCTTCGTCGTAATGGAAAGTCCCGCTATCCGTTTTTATCACTGTTAGGCTCTACCGCAAGTCTTTTCGACTTGTGGGCTTGGCTTCAACAGTGATACCACTCCTATCGGGGCTATTTTGCATGGTCTCAACCTTTATCTTGTATTCTTCATCCTAAAGAATGAAGCAAAACTTATTGAGCTTTGATTGAAACTCTTTTGCTTATCTTTTGTGACTTACGTGATAGAAAAAAACTCGCAATATCGAATATCGACTAAAATCACGAAAAGAGCCGAAGTCACCTGTCACTATCACTTGTCACCAAATTCCCGACTAATTCTCCACTATCGCCTTGATACTATAAGAATTATCCTTTGTCGTATCAAAATAATTTTTGAGAATAATATCTGCAATCAATCCAAAGATAAAAAGCTGCATGCCACTCAAAAAGAAAAAAGTTGTCAATAAGGGCCAAGCTGTTTCAGACATTCCCTGACCTCTAAAAAAGGAGATAAAGGTAAAAAGAGCTGATAACATTCCCAATGAGATCAAAATAAACCCGATTCCGCCCAATAAGTGTAAAGGACGAGTCGCATATTTATTCCAAAACCACACAGAAATCATATCAATAAACCCTTTGATGGTCCTTCGCCAATTGTATTTGGTAACACCAGCCGTTCTAGAACGGTGATTAACCACGACTTCTCCGACTTTAAAACCCTTAATCTTCAAGATAGCAGGAATAAAACGGTGCATTTCGCCATATAAAGAAATCCCTTCAAAGCATTCCTTCTTATAGATTTTAAGCGAACACCCACTATCATGGATTTCATCTTTGATCAAAAGCCCACGCAAAAGATTAGCTCCCCTTGATACGAAGCGTTTCATAAAGGGATCTTTACGATTTTTACGCCAACCCGACACAATGTCCAAGTCATTGGCTTCCAAATGCTCTATTAGATTGGGAATATCATTGGGATCATTTTGGCGGTCTCCATCCATCGTAATGATGTAAGGATATTGGGCGTGTTTGATACCGGCATCCATCGCTGCTGTCTGCCCAAAGTTCTTGCGAAGCTGTATAACAGTAACAGGCGAAAGCTGTTTGGCTCTTTCCACCGTAGCATCAGACGACCCATCGTCCACCAAAATAATTTCATAGGTATAGCCATTTTGGACACACACCTCATTGATTTCGGAGTGTAATGGCTCAACATTGTCTTCTTCATTGAAGACAGGAATAACAATAGAAACGGCTCTACTCATAATTTGCGGGGCAAAGTTAATTAAAATACCTTGCTTCATGTACAGCCGAATTACGAAAAATCTTACCTAACCAAAAAAAATAGATAACTTTGTAGGCTCAATTCGAGAAAAGTGATGTTTTTATAGGATTATTTATTTTTTTCGTATAAATATTTTATGTAACGTTAAGAAGAAAATAGGTACTTTTAGTGATAAATGGTTGGTGACTTGTGGAGAAGGTGGAGTCCTTTTACTATTACTAAGGAATGGTTTAAAAATAAAGTGTACTATTTCAGCAAAAAGATTTTTCAATTCTATGAGGCGAAAAACGCAGTCATAGCAGGGCTACGACGAGGCTTTTCAACGAAATAGATTGGAAAATATTGAAGCTCAAATGTATAGATTATTTTTTCACCATTCCTCAAGGTTGTGTCCAAAGCCAAATAGACCCGATAGAAGTGGTATTCGTGTAGAAGCGTTGGCTTAGAAAAACGTTGGCAACACGAATGAGAACGGATAGCGGGGAGACCCGTAACGATGAAAGACAAACCTTTCTCTCCAAAAAGAAAAAATCAAGAGATGAAGGGAAAGTCACCAAAAACTTGTCACTCGTCACTTTTAAAAACCGTTCTCTCCTAAAAATTTTGATGCGTCTAGCGATAATATAAAAAATATGCTGTTTAATTCTTTAGCATTTGTACTATTTTTCCCCATAGTCATTCTGCTTTATTTTTTGATCCCTTATAAATATAGATGGATACTGCTGTTGATTGCCAGCTATTATTTTTATATGTGTTGGAAAGCAGAGTATATCATCTTGATTATTCTATCGACGGTGATTGATTACTTTGTCGCCATTCGGATGAGCCAAATCCCAGAGAAGAAAAAGCGGAAAAAGTGGCTATATCTCAGCCTTTTCGTCAATTTAGGCGTACTTTTCACCTTCAAATACTTCAATTTCTTTAGTGGAAGTGTCCAAGCAGTCCTCAATAACTTCAATATCTTCTACGAATCAGTCGTATTTAAGCTGCTTTTGCCAGTAGGTATTTCCTTTTATACCTTTCAGACCTTGAGCTATAGTATTGATGTCTATAATGATAAAATTAAGCCCGAAAAACACTTTGGAATATTTGCTTTGTATGTGTCCTTTTTCCCTCAATTAGTCGCAGGACCGATAGAAAGACCTGATAGATTATTGCCCCAATTTCGACAAAAATTTGACTTTGATTATACCAGAGTGGTAGAAGGTTTACGAATGATGTTGTGGGGTTTTTTCCTAAAATTGGTGATAGCCGATAGATTGGCTCCCATCGTGGATAAGGTGTATAACCATCCGCATAATTATGAAGGCGTAGCAGTGATGATGGCGACTTTCTTCTTTTCCTTCCAAATATTTTGCGACTTTGCAGGTTATTCGATCATTGCAAGGGGAGCTGCTAAGGTGATGGGCTACGACTTGATGCAAAATTTCCGTCGTCCTTACTTTGCTCGCTCCATCCGAGAATTTTGGCAACGTTGGCATATTTCCTTATCGACATGGTTTAGAGATTATGTCTATATCCCATTGGGCGGAAATCGAGTCGTCAAATGGCGTTGGTATTACAACTTGATGGTGACCTTTGTGGTGAGTGGACTGTGGCACGGAGCCAATTGGACCTTTGTAATATGGGGCTTTTTGCATGGACTTTACCTCATCATAGGCATCCTTACCGACCCGATTCGACGTAATATAAGTGAAAAACTTCCTGCTTTTTTGGTCCATGGTGTTCAAATTAGTGTTACTTTTATATTGGCTTGGTTTGCATGGATTTTCTTTCGTGCCAATTCGGTAGGAGATGCTTTTACCTTGATTCAAAATTTGTTTAAAATAGATGCTTCCCAGTTTCATCTGTTGCATTTTCCCAAAGTGGAGGCGTATGAGTTGGTCGTCATTTTTTTATTGATCGGTTTGATGACGCTTTTTTATGCGATGGAAGAATGGGGCTTTAAGCGATTGCCTTTGTTTTCGGAGAATGTGGTGGTAAGGTGGGCAACTTATGTGCTTTTGATGGTCTTGATTATTGGGTTGGGAGTTTATACCAGTAATGACTTTATTTATTTTCAGTTTTAGGAAAAACAATTCTTCGCAAAGAATTAATGAAAAATGACAATTTTGCAATTTAATAAAATAAAAATACTATGAAAAAATTCCTACTATTCACCTTTATCACCACCTTATTCAGTCTTTCAGCATTTAGCCAAGTCTACACCAATGCCGAGAGTGCCGAATACGATGCCATCAATGGACGTTGGCTCGTTTCCAATGGCAGCAACATTATTGCCGACGACGGACAAGGCAATGTGAGCCTCTTTGGCAATGGCAGTTCCAATTCAGGGATGGAGATTATTGGCAACTATCTGTTTGCTTTACAGAACAAAGACATCAAAGTCTATGACCTCAATGTCGATGAAGAAGTCGCTGTGATTACGGTTGAAACAGCGGGCTTTCTCAATGGTTTAGCCAGTGATAGTACGAGCTTATATGCGACAGACTTTTCCCAAAAACGAGTCTATAAAATAGATGTTAGTGATCTTGAAAATCCAGACATTAGCATCATCGTTCCCAACACCGAAGACACGCCCAATGGCATCGTTTATGACGAAATCAATAACCGAGTGGTTTGGGTAAGCTGGTCTATGAATGCACCGATTCGAGCCATTGATTTAGAGACCAATGAAGTGAGTATTCTTGCTGAAACAGAACTAAGTAACTATGATGGCATCGACAACAATGCCAATGGCGATTTTTATGTTTCGACTTGGAATCCAACACAAATCACCAAGTTTGACAACAACTTTGAAAATCCTGAAATTATCACCGTTCCTTTTGTGTTGGAGATGCCTGCCGACTTGGGTTATTCCAAAGAGTTGGATACGATGGCGATTCCGATGTTTGATACCGTTGCGTTTGTAGGTTTTGAGCCTATTATTTTGGATACGATGATGATGGATACGATGATGATGGACACGATGATGATGGACACAATAGATACCTTTATCCCATTTT
>JAHDBB010000455.1 GCA_020630635.1 Chitinophagales bacterium | reverse complement strand
GTATACCAATAATTATTTAACCTAAATATTCTTAAATGCTTCAACTTTCCAACTGATGACTCTAAAAAATTACGTCCTACTTCTTTTATGCTTATGTTTATGTAGCATTATGGCTTGCAAAAACACGAGCACTACTCATACCGACAAAGCCGTTGTCAAACTCGCCATCAAAAATTTTGAAAAAGAAATCGCACTCCATCAAAGTCTCATCTTTACCTTCAATCATGATTTAGTATCACAAGAACAATTGCATGAATGGAATGAAGAAAAATATATTGATTTTGAGCCGCCCATTACAGGAAAATACAAATGGAATGCACCAAATGAGTTGCTTTTTTCTCCTTATCACAAACTGCCTCCTGCCACTGATTTTAAAGGAACTTTATCAGACAAACTTTTGCAACACGCTGCTAAAGATACTTTCGCCTTAGAAAAAGTTAGCTTTGATTTTAATACGCCTTATCTGAAATTGGAAAATACCTATGCCCAATGGAAACGGTCTAATGTTTCTGCCAATGATGTGGTATTAAAAACGCACCTTAAATTTAATATGGGCATCAATCCCAAAGATATAGCGCCCCAATTAAGTGTCACCATCAGAGATGAGCCTATTAACTTCACCGTTACTTCTGCCGAAAATATTACGCCCGATATTTATATCGAACTCAATGATGTCATCCAATATGAAACGGGCGATATTATCAAACTCAAAGTGAATAAGGGAATGAAGGTGTTGGATAGTGAAACCACTACGGAAGAAGATTTCATTTTGGAAACCCATGTGCCTGAAAAAGAACAGTTGGTCATTAAGTCGGTCTCTCCTAGTCATGATGGATTCAAAGGTTCTGTTTATATCAGCACCAGTCAAGAACTGGCGGTTAGTGACTTTGAAAAACACATTAGCATTGAACCCAAAATTGATTTTACCACCGAGTTATCAGACAATGGAATCGTCATCAATAGTAACGATTTTACTTTAGACAAACCGTATAAAATAATTTTATCCAAAGCACTTAAAGGTATTTTAGGTGGTAATTTAGAAGATGATTATTCTAAAGAATTTACCTTTGGGAAGGTCAAACCTAAAATCAAATTTGTCAATGAAAAAGCCATGTATTTAGGGGGCGAAGGCAATCGAAATATGTTGGTTGAAATCATCAATGTCCCAGAAATTAAGTTGGAGATCATCAAGGTTTTTGAAAACAATATCCAGTCTTTTTATCGCAATCAAATGCGAAGTCGTTACAATTATGAATACGATTATAGTTATCAATCTTACAATACTTCTAATTATGGTAGTAGCATTTACACAGAAACCATTCAAACAAAAGAACTGCCAACTAACAATGGACGTAAGGTTTTAAACATTGACTTTGAAGACAAAATTAGACGCTTTGATGGCATCTATATTGTCAAGGTAAGTTCGCCCAAAGATTATTATTTACAAGATGCTCGTACTTTATCCGTTTCTGATGTTGGTTTGATTTGCAAAGCAGCCAAAGACAAGATTTATGTATTTGCCAACTCTATTAAAACGACAGAAGCCCTCCCCAATGTCAGCATCTCTTTTATCAGCAAGAACAATCAAAACGTTTATACTACTAAAACCAATGCGGAAGGAGTGGCTATTTTTGATCGAAAAAGTGCGCCAGAATTTGAAGTCAATATGATTGCTGCCGAAAATGGTAGCGACTTTAACTTCCTACAATTTGGACAAACCTATATCAATACTTCTCGTTTTGATGTCGGTGGAAAACGCCCCAATGCCAATGGATACGAAGCCTTTTTATATGGAGAAAGAGAGATTTATCGTCCAGGAGAAACCATCAATATTGCGGGTATTGTCCGAGATGAAGCCATGAAAGCTGTTCCCGAAATGCCGATCAAGATTAAAATATTAATGCCCAATAGTAAGGAGTTTAAAAGTGTCCAAAAAGTATTGGATCGCTACGGTGGTTTTGAAGTCAATGTCCCTACGACTACAGAAATTCCAACGGGTAATTATCGGATTTTCGTTTATACTGCCAATGACCAAGTGCTGGCTTCCAAAAGTATCAGTATCGAAGAGTTTATGCCCGATAGAATCAAGGTAAAATTGGACCTATCAGATGACGAAATTCTTTTGACAGAAAAAAATGAAATCACAGCAGATGTAACATCAACTAACTTTTTTGGTCCACCTGCTGCCGATCGCAATTATGAGATGGAGCTTTCTTTGAGAAGACAAGATTTTTATTCTCGCAATCATTCTCGCTACTCTTTTAATACTTCAAAATCAGGACGCTTATCAACAATTCGACATGAAGGAAAAACCGATGCCAATGGTCAAGCGAGCAAGACTTTTGAAATCCCCAATACTTACTATGAAATGGGCGTTCTCAATGGAAAAGTTTTTACGACCGTCTTTGATGAAACAGGTCGCTCAGTCAATCGTTTTAAAACCTTTAAGGTACATACCCAAGAGGTCTATTATGGTATTGGGTATTTTGATTATTATGTTGCAACGAGAGAACCTGTCCGTATTCCTTTGATTGCTGTCAGTAAAGATGATGAGGTCTTAAACGGTCAACAAGCTAAAATGCAAATTATCCGATATGAATGGCGAACGGTTTTGCAAAAAAATAATAGTGGCTATTATTCTTATGTCTCCCAAAAGCAAGAAGTTGTTTTAGAAGATAGAAATGTTACGCTTGATGGAAAAGACACCTATTTTTCCTTTGTTCCTACTTTTTCAGGCAGTTATGAAATACGCTTGATGGCAGCAGATTCTAAAAATTACAGCAGTAAAAGCTTTTACGCCTATGGTTGGGGCGATACACAAAGCACCTCTTTTGAGGTCAACAATGAAGGAAAAATCGACATTGAACTGGATAAGGAAAAATACAATGTCGGTGAAACGGCTACGGTTTTATTCAAAACTCCTTTTACGGGTAAGATGTTGGTGACCATAGAACAAGAAGAAGTTTTGCGTCATTTTTATGTAGATACAGATAAAAAATCTGCTGAAATCAGCTTTGAGATTACGGATAGAGAAGTGCCGACTGTTTATGTGACAGCGACCTTGATAAAGCCCCACATTAATAATGATATGCCGTTGGTTGTTGCTCATGGTTTTAAGTCCATTGAAGTCCACAATCCTAACAACAATATTCCTGTCGAAATCACTACTGTCGAAAAGTCTCGCTCTAAAACGACTCAAAATATCCGTATCGAATCCCTACCCAATACTTCTTTGACGGTAGCCGTAGTTGATGAAGGAATTTTGCAATTGAAGGATTCTAAAACACCCGATCCTTACAATTATTTTTATCAAAAACGAGCTTTGGGCGTTCAGACCTATGATTTGTATCCATTCCTTTATCCAGAAGTTGTTGGCACAAAATCCTTAACAGGTGGAGATGGCGGAATCAACTTAGCCAAAAGAGTGAATCCTCTAAAAAGTAAACGGGTTAAGTTGGTTCGTTTTTGGAGTGGATGGATACAAACAGACGCTAGTGGAGTCGCCAATTATAAAATCGACATTCCACAATTTTCAGGAGATTTACGCATTATGGTAGTTGCTCATAAAGATGAAAAAATGGGCAATGCCCAAGCCAATATGAAAGTCGCTGACCCGATTGTACTGAGTACGGCTTTGGCTCGCTTTTTAAGTCCCAACGACCAAGCCAAGATTCCTGTCACGATTTCCAATACAACAGAAAAAAATGCAACAGGCAAAGTATGGATTAAAACAGAAAAACCTTTGGTCGTTCAAGGCGATGAATATTATGAAGTCAATATTGCTCCTAACAGCGAAACACAAGTCGAATTTGCGGCTTTGGCTGAACCCGAAATTGCACATGGAAAAGTAACCGTCAAAGTCGAGGCATTGGGTGAAACCTTCACAGAAGAAATCGAAATTCCTGTTCGTCCAGCAACTTCTCTACAAAAGAAAAGCAGCTCTGGTGCAGTCGCCAGTGGCAGTAGTGAAGTTGTTTCTTGGGCTTCTGAATACATTCCTTCGAGCGTGGATGGTCGTTTGATTATCAGTAAATCACCACTTTTAGAATTTGCCGAAGACTTGCACTATTTAGTTCGTTATCCTCATGGTTGTTTGGAACAAACCATTTCAAAAGCCTTTCCACAATTGTACTACAATGATCTGACCAAAGACCTTTTAAAAGAAGGTGAAGAAGCAGATCCCAATCCAAATTACAATGTACAAGCAGCTATCAATAAGATAACAGGGATGCAACTTTCAGATGGTGCGCTCACGTACTGGCCTCGAAGCGGAAGCGGCAATTGGTGGGGTTCTGTTTATGCTTTACATTTTTTATACGAAGCCAGAAAACAAGGTTTTGCCGTCAACGACTACACCATCAATTCCTTAATTAGTTACTTAAAAAATCGTTTGAAGGAGCGTAAAACCCGCAAGTATTATTACAATAGTACCTTGAGTAAAGAAATCGCTGCCAAAGAAATTCCCTACTCTTTATTTATCTTGGCTTTAGCTGGTGAACCTCAAATCTCAACGATGAATTACTATAAGTCAAAACCCGAAATGTTGAGTTTGGATGGCAAATATATGTTAGCGGCTGCGTATGCTTTGGCTGGTGACAAACGCAAATTCCAAGAAATTTTACCTAATGAATTTGCAGGAGAAAAGGCTAACAAAAGTTTTGGAGGTAGTTTTTATTCCTATGTTCGGGACTTGGGAGTGACTCTCTACTGCCTGTTAGAAGTCGAACCTGATAATAACCAAATCCCCATTTTAGCCAGACAACTTTCGGAACAAATGAAAGAACGTCGTTACCTAAATACTCAAGAACGCAGCTTTGGATTTTTGGCACTGGGCAAAGTTGCTCAAGCGACCAATGCAGGCAATGCCACAGCGACCATCTTCGCCAATGGTGAACAAGTAGCCGACTTTACAGGTGGAACGATGACTTTCGACTATCACCAAATCAACGCTCCTGAATTTAGTATCAATCCTACAGGTGATGGACACGTTTATTATTTTTGGGATATTGAGGGTTTGAGCAACACCAATGAATATGAAGAAAAGGATAACTTTTTACGGATTCGCAAGACGCTTTTGAATCGGGATAAAAATATCATTGATCCCAAAAATATTAAGCAAAATGATTTGATTGTCGTCAAATTAAATTTGAAATCTTTGACAAAAGACTATGTAGAAAATGTCGTGGTTTCAGATATTTTACCTGCTGGTTTTGAGATTGAAAATCCTCGTCTTTCGGAATTGCCTGCTTCGGTGAGTTGGGCGAAAAATGGTTCTTGGGATTATTTTGATGTACGAGATGATCGTATTCACTTTTTCACGACGGCTCGAAAGTCTACGGCTGGTAAAGATTTTTATTATGTGGTACGGGCTGTGTCAAAGGGTACGTATGTTATGGGTCCTGCGAGTGCGGATGCGATGTATGATGGGGAGTATCATTCTTATAATGGTGGGGGAACTGTGACGATTGTGGATAAGGA
>JAHDBB010000454.1 GCA_020630635.1 Chitinophagales bacterium | reverse complement strand
AAAATCGGAAAATGTCGATGTCACATGGAATAAGTTATTTTTGTTGTTTCACCTAATACTCCAATTGAGCGATTTTTAAGATCCAGTTGGGATTGGGACAAAGGTTTTTGTACTTTTCTAGTTCAGAAGGCGCACAAACGCCTGGATAGTCTCCTTCTTTTCCTTGCATATCGGTTATCAATTGAAAATGTAGATGCGGTGGCCAATTCCCATTTTCGTGTATATCTCCTACTTTGGCAAATGCTGTTCCCTTTTCCAGTTTTTGACCAACTTCCAAACCTTCTAAAGAATCAAGTGTAAGATGCCCATAAAGAGTATAAAAGGTGATCTCTTCTAAGGTGTGTTCTAAGATAATGGTCGGTCCGTAGTCTCCCGATGTGGCATTGTTGGCAAAGCTGTGAACGTGTGCATCAATCGGGACATATAGAGGTGTTTGGGCTTTTACGGATACATCTATTCCCAAATGAATCGTACGTTGTTCTTCGTCTTTTTCAAAAAGGTCTCGTCCTGTGTAAATGATGCGATTTTCTAAATACCCTCCTACTCCTGCAATGGCATTGTGTTTCTGTAAAAAATCGTGAGCGACTTTTGCATAGGTTTGGACATCAGTAATATCTATACCAGTTAGGTCTGAATTGTTGCTACTACAATCGGATACAACAATATTTACGTCATTGAGGTCAAAGGCAAAAAGGGAGCCTATGTCATTTTGATGTTTTTGAAGAATTGGTATGAGAGACATATTCTAATGGTGAATTGTGAATTATAAATTATGAATGAGTAATGTGGTTCTTTGTGTGTTTTTTGTTTTTTCTTTTTGGAGCGAAAGGTGATGCTTTCATCGTTGCGGAAAGTCCCGCTATTCGTTCTTATCACCAAGCTACCCAAACCCTTTTGCCCATACACGTTGGTGATACCACTGCTATCGGGGCTAGGTCGTTGTGGTCGCTACCTTTGATTTTCGTTTTGGTGGTTTGTGCTAAAGTTGACAACTTTGGTTTATTGCTTGCCTTAAAGTTGTCAGATTGCAACTCAGTTACTATGGGGACAGACCTCAACCCAATAGCCCCGATAGAAGTGGTATTCGTGTAGTAGCGTTGGCTTCCTAAAACGTTGGCGACACGAATAAGAACGGATAGCGGGACTTGCCAAGACGACGAAGCAACCAACCTTTCGCTCCTAATAAAAATGCTGAAAATTAAGCAAAAAGTTCTTCGATGTCTTCTTTGTTGAGTGACTTGTAAAAACTGCCTTCTGCGCTAATCAAATCCGTTACCAATGACTTCTTTTTATCTTGAAGTTTTAAGACCTTTTCTTCGATGGTATTTTTACAAATCATCTTATAAGAGAAAACTTTTCGGGTTTGACCGATGCGGTGTGTACGGTCAATGGCTTGGGCTTCTACGGCAGGATTCCACCAAGGATCGACCAAGTAAACATAGTCGGCTTCGGTGAGATTGAGGCCTACACCTCCAGCCTTGAGACTAATCACAAAAACACGTACACTTTCATTTTCTTGAAAACGCTTGACCGCACTTGCACGATCTTTGGGTTTGGTCGAACCATCTAAATATTCATAGTGAATTTCTGCCTCGTCTAAACGTTTTCGGATCAAGGTCAGCATTCCTACGAACTGGGAAAAGACTAAAATCTTATGTTCGCCTGTCTTCTCTTCGATGTGTTCCATCAAGATGTCAATTTTGATAGAATCGTTGGAAAATACTTCTTCCCCTTTGTTGATGAGTACAGGAGAATCGCAAATTTGGCGAAGTTTTAAAAGGGCTTCTAAGACAAAGAAACGAGATTTGTTAAGACCTTCTTCAGCGACCTTTTTGATGATCCGATCTCGGTAACTTTTGCGATAAGCCTCGTACACTTTTTTCTGTTCGGTTCCCATTTCACAAAATAAAATAGACTCCGTTTTTTCGGGCAATTCCTTCGCTACTTGTTCTTTGGTTCGACGCAATAAAAAAGGATAAACCATTTTCTTTAATTGCATAACTTTTTCCTTATCCCCTTCACGGTCAATCGGCTTAGAAAACTCGTCTTTAAAGAAACGCATATTACCCAATAAACCAGGATTTAAAAAGTTCATCTGTGCGTACAAGTCAAAGGAGTTGTTTTCGACAGGTGTACCTGTAAGGACTAAACGATTGTATGCCTTCAATAAACGTACTGCTTTGTAACGCTTGGAGTTGGGATTTTTGATGGCTTGTGATTCGTCCAAAACAATGTAGTGAAAATGGTAATCATCCAACATCTCTATATCCCGAACTAAAATGCCGTAGGTGGTAATAATGAGATGGTATTGCTCAAAGGTTTCTGTATCTTTGGTTCTATCGCCTCCCCGATGAATAAGGTAAGTAATCGTAGGACAAAACTTTCGGATTTCATCTTCCCAATTAAAAATCAAAGAAGTGGGAACGATTACTAAATTGGTTTTGTCAGGATATTTTTTGATTTGGCTTTGTAAAAAGGTTAAAACTTGTAGGGTTTTCCCCAATCCCATGTCATCTGCCAAACAGCCTCCCCACGCAAACTCATCCAAGAAACACATCCAATTATAACCACTTTTTTGGTAGTCTCGTAAATCTGCTTTGACAGCTTTGGGGACTTTATTTTTGCCAATTTTTTCAAAGTTCAATAACTTGTTTTTCTTAACATATAACTCTTGGGCGATTTCTTGTTCATCTAGATTTTCAAAGAGACTGTCTAAAAGTGAGAAATGAATTTTGGAGACTTCTAAAGTATCTTTCTTGACATTTCCCATTTTAAACAACAATGCATTCTTTTTGAGCCATTCTTCGGGCAAAAGACCCAGTGTTCCATCGCCTAAACGGACATAGTTTTCATTGCGTTGAATGGCTTGTTGAACGGCTTTTAAGGATACTTCTTGTTCTCCAAATTGAACGTTGATTTTGACATCAAACCAGTCTATTCCAGAACTAGCGATGATATTGAAGTCAGCTCGATTGGGATTGTATCGGAGTTTATTGAGGCTGTCAAAACCAAATACTTCTATGTCATTTTCTTTGAAATAGTCAAAGGTTTTGAAAAACCAGTCATTTTTTAGAACATCCTTGATATTGATATAGTAAAAATCATTGTTGTCGCTGACTTGTTCTACAAAATTGGCATGTAAGGCTTCCATCGCTTCTTTCCAAGCACCTTCAGCTTCTTCATCTCTACTGACTTCAATGATTTTATTTTTACCACTTTTCAGGATGACCTGTTCGTTACCATACAATAAGATATCTACTTTTTCATAGCTGGCTTTGGGAATCAAGACCAAAAAGTCATCGGCTTCTTCCACATAAATGCGCTTTTTGAGTTCACCCTGTTTTTGTTCTATCTTCAAGCTAGTTTGAATATCTACCTCATAGCGACGCATCAAAGGCTTGAGCATCTTTTGGTAAAACTCATAGAAATCTGAACGTTGTATTTTTAGGCTTTTATGTTCAACAAAATGTGCAATTAAATTGGCGGTCTCTACACTATTGACCATATAAATGTACCCCTCTATGTCAGATAAAAATAAATAGCTTTTTCGAGCAAAATTGGAGATGGGTTGTTTTTCTCCATCTAAAACCAACTGAAGTTTGAGAAATAAAAAGTGTTTTTGTTCTGTCACTTCAAAAGCAACCGAAATCGGTATATTTTTGAAAGTAAAAGGTGTAAAGTTGGTTAATTTGACCTTGTGATTGAGTCGCAGTTCTCCTGTTATTTTTCCTTCTAAAAGTGGGAGTAATTTTTTAAATTGAAAGTGAAGATATTCTTGTGATTGTAGAAAGGCTTTGTCAGATACTTTGCCGTAAAGTAAATACTTAGAAGAACCGCTTAATTGTTGGCTAACAGTAGCTTTAGAAACTTTTTTGACCAGATGATTGATTTTAACGCTTTCTTCATCCATTGTCGGTATCATCCCAATATCTAAGTCATTGTAATCTTTGAGATTGGATTTGAAACGGCTTTTTTTGGCATCTGTCACTCCTACTACTCGGATAACTTGTACATCTGGAATTTCTTTGAATAGGTTGAAATAAAAACCATATCCGACCAACCAATCTTCCGATATTTTGGTGGATGCCTCGCTTTGATTTTTAAAGGTTTCGGATTCTATGCGACTGCGATTAAGGTATTCGGTGATGTTTTGCCACTCAGAAGGCTTACTGACTTTTTGGACCGAATCATCCAATACCTTTAACTCTAACTTTCCACCTGTAAACTGGAATTGGAATTTGTCGTCTATTTCATCGGAAAGGGAGTAACCATATTCTTCCAACATTTTTTGTTTGACGCTGGAATGGTCTCGTAATTGCTCGAAGAAATACTCGCCTTTTTTCTTTCGGATATGCAATAAGGCAGCGATCTTGTGTTCACATAATTTTACGTCATCTCGTTTACAAGTACAAGTTGATTTAAGTTGTTCGTTGCCGATTCGTTCAAAAACGACTTTTTGATAACTGACTCCATCAAATACTTCTACTCGTACTTTGGCATCGGCAATTACTAGATTTTGGGTGTAGCTGTATCGAAAGAAAGTTTCGCCTTTATTGACCATTTTGGCGTTGGTATTGGCATAGTTCATCAGGTGAGATATTTTGCCTAACTTTACAAGCGAAACATTTTTTCCTTCGGCTTTAATGTTCGAGACTACTTCTGTGTCTTGATCTTCCGTTTTAGTTGCTTTATTGGTGTCTTTTTTCTCATCTACAATATTGGTCTCTATGTCATCTACGACTTTGGCTTCTATGTCATAGTTTGTCCCCACAATGCTTTCAAATTCTTTTTCTAATGCCATGAGAACCGCTACTTCATGTTTGCAAATCGGTCCCCAATCATAAGGACAATCGCAATCGCTATTGATGGTATTATCCGAAACATTGTAGACGTTTGTATGATAATGTCCATAGCCAGAGGAACTGGTAACAAGGAAATTGGCTTCATCCTTTTTTTCGTTATAAGAGACTAGTTGCCATCTATCCGCTCTGAAGATTTGGCGACCTCTATTTCGGATAGTTGAAGAAGCATACTGTTCAATGTAGCTTTTGATGTGGTCTTTGCTAAGAAATCCCATATTGTAGAAGTGTTTAGATACCTAAGCCTTCATTAAAGTCATATAGTATCTATGCCTAAAAAATCAACACATGGATACTTAAAAACTTAAATTTATGAATAGATACTTTTATTGGTTGGAGAGGTCATAAATCAATAAAACAAACTATATAAAACTATATTAATGAGATACTTATGTTGTCTTCTTAGTTTTTATGTTGGCTACTCAATAAGATTAAACTGGTTTGTTGGCGTTATTGAACTCCCCAAAAATTAAGGCACAAAGATAATTTTTATCTCTTTGTAATCCAATTATTTAATAAAACTTTAAAGTAAGCTATACGATATTTGACATTATTAGGTTTATTTTATAATATGTGAGAGGATGTTTTTGGGATAGTCGATAGTCGATAGTCGATAGTCGATAGTCGATAGTCGATAGTCGATAG
>JAHDBB010000453.1 GCA_020630635.1 Chitinophagales bacterium | reverse complement strand
AACCTCCTTTTCTACATAAGGCTTAAAACCCGTAGAATTATGCACATTGTGATACCAATATTTTGCCCAAACACCATCTTCAGGTCTTGCTCCTTTTTGCCAAGTCAACATACTTGCATCATAAGGAATATCCAAAGATTTACAGAGTTTTTCCAATGTGACAGATGGATGAGTCAAAAGGTCTTTGGAATCCAATATCACATAATGACAATCATTTTCTTTCAGATATTGTAACAGTTCCCATTGTTGGCGCATCCCAATATCTCGCATTTGGGGCTGCTCAATCACTTTGGTATAAGAAGCTAAAATGCGGTCTGGATTTCGGATAAAGACGATATTCTTCATATCTTTCATAAAATCCCACTCTACCTTCACCAAGTGATGGGTCATTTGTTTAAAAAAGACAACAGGTGTTGGAAACTCCCCTAAAAGCGTCTCTGCAACAACTTTTGCTCCATCTTGTTCCATACTTGCCAGTGTTTCTTCCCGTCCAGGATGCTCTGTGCCAGTTTCCCTCAAAAAGTGGGCATACAAGGGTTCATCCAATACAGTCGTATCTGCTCGTTGTGCGAAGCTGTACATAAAAGCCGTCGATACATTACGAGGGGACGACCAAAGGTTTATTTTTATCATACTTTGTTTGTTTAAAAGAACAAGGTAAAATTGCTAATTTTTCAATACTTTTGCATAAAATTTTGAGATTTTTTAGGAGAGAACAGATACAGCTTCGTCGTGACGGGTCTCCCTGCTATCCGTTCTTATCGCTGCTAGGCTTCTACCGCAAGTCTTTTTTGACTTGTGGGCTTGGCTTTGAGCAGCGATACCACTTCTATCAGGTCTAGTTGGTTGTGGACAGAACGCTTGGAAACGGAACTGTTTTGGAATTAAAAGTTAGAATTTAATTCAGTCAGGTCTAGTTGGGTAGAGACACGACTTCTATTTTTCACAAACTGCCAAAGGTACAGACCTCAACCAACTAGCCCCGATAGTAGTGGTATTCGTGTCGAAGCGTTGGCTTCCTAAAACATAGCCACACGAATAAGAACGAATAGCGGGACTTGCCAATACGACGAAGCAAAACCTTTCGCTCCTAAGAAAAATCGCAAACTGAACTGCATTAATAATTGAGCATTCACAATTAACCATTATTAAATCCTTTCGCTCCTAAAAAAACAGACAATAAACCACAAGTCACCAGCAACTGGTCAACTGTCACAAATAAAAAAACAATATTTTCAAATAAAAATCAATAAATGAAAACCAAAGAAGTATATATTGTATCGGCTGTCCGAACACCGATCGGTAGTTTTGGTGGAACCCTCGCTAAATTTTCCGCTACTCAATTAGGAGCGTATGCCATTGAAGGAGCCTTGAAAAAAGCAGGTGTAAATGCAACAGATGTTCAAGAAGTCTATATGGGCAATGTCGTCTCTGCGAACTTGGGACAAGCTCCCGCCAAACAAGCTGCTAAATATGCAGGCATCCCCGATGAAATCCCTTGTACCTTGATTAACAAAGTCTGCTCGTCTGGTGCAAAATCCATTATGTTGGGCGCACAATCCATTATGTTGGGACACAATGATTTGGTCGTAGCAGGTGGTATGGAAAATATGTCTGCCATTCCTTATTATATCCCTAAAGCACGTTTTGGGTATAAATACGGTGGAGCTGCCTTGATTGATGGATTGGAAAGAGACGGTTTGCAAGATGTATATGATAAAGGAGCTATGGGCATCTTTGCTGATAAAACGGCTGAAAAGTACGGCATCAGTCGAGAAGAACAAGATGCTTTTGCTATCCAATCTTACCAACGTTCTGCCACAGCAACGCAAGAAGGTTGGCTTAAAGAAGAGATCGTTCCTGTCGAAATTCCACAGCGAAAAGGCGACCCGATTTTGATGACGGAAGATGAAGAGTACAAAAAAGTAAAGTTTGAAAAAATCCCTAATTTGCGTCCTGCCTTTAGCAAAGATGGAACCGTTACAGCAGCAAATGCATCGACAATCAACGATGGTGCAGCAGCCGTTATTTTGGCAAGTAAAGAACAAGTTGAAAAATTAGGCTTAAAACCTATCGCTAAAATATTGTCTTTTGCGGACGCAGCATTGGCTCCTGCTTGGTTTACTGTCGCTCCAACCAAAGCCGCACCCAAAGCATTGGAAAGAGCAGGTTTGACATTGGATGATGTAGATTATTTTGAAGTAAACGAAGCCTTTTCTGTCGTGACATTGGCTTTCAATAAAGAATTGGGCATCGACGATAAAAAAGTCAATGTGTTTGGAGGGGCTGTTTCATTGGGACATCCATTGGGCGCATCAGGAGCCAGAATCTTCACGACTTTAAACAATGTCTTGCAACATAAAGAAGGTGAAATCGGTTGTATCGCTATTTGTAATGGTGGCGGTGGAGCTTCTTCTATCGTTGTTCAAAAGGTCTAAACGTTTTTAACTCAATATATTTTTTCAATCGGATTACTAGTAATGCCCAAACTAGTAACCCGATTGTTTTAAGTACCTATGCGTAAATAATCGTCATTTTTGAGGTAGGCTATTTTTTAATCAGACAAGGCATTTTTTGCCGTGATAGCCGAGCTATCGCTGGAAAAAATAACGCAGTATGAGTGAAAAAGAGACCCTCATAAAATGTGTCGATTATTTAGGTCTAGGTACTTATATTCTAAAATTACAAAGCAAAAAACTAGGTGAAACATACACACTTCTCTATTGAATTGATTAAAGAAATGGATGATTATCTGTGCTATTATGACTTGTATAGCTCCGATTTCGACCACCTTATCCGTCAATACCCCGACGACGATTATCTATTGGGAATCAAGTATGCAACGATGGTTTCAGAAGGTTTTGCTGTAAAGATTGCGGAGTTACTTTCGGAAGATATTGGTCAATTAGGCACGTTCCAACTGTATGCTTTAGGACTCGCTTGGGAATGGCAAAAAAACATGGACAAAGCCTTATACTATTTTTTAAAAAGTATCGAAAAAGACACTTATCACGCCAATATTTGGTCGAGAATACGGGCAGCTATTATCAACTTTGATTTAAAGAATGAAGACATCGCTCTAAATTATATCACAACTGCATTGGCACTCAATCCTACTCACCCTGCGGCTTTATTGGAAAAAGCGGAGATGTTGATTCGACTCAAACAAGAAGAAGCCTTTATTGAGATTATCAAAAAAATTCCAAGATCTTATAAACCTGCCATTACTTACCAATTCAAAGCAGAGTATTTTATAAATAAAACGGATTTTGAAAATGCACAGATTTTTTATGAAAAAAGCCTATTCTTCGATTATAATCATATCGAATCTCATTTAGGTATCATCCACATTTATCTGGAACAAAAAAACTACGAAGAAGCCAAAAAGTATCTTTTACAATGTCTCGAAGATTTTTCACAAGATGACCAGTTAATGTTTGAATATGCCATGTTATTGCGTTATCATTCAGACTATAAAGCAATGAACGAAAATGTGATTGAGCAATTTATCAAAGATGCCATTGATATTGTACCTGATGAACGCTACTTGGCAGAGTTGGTTTATTTTTATTTGGATGGCTACAATAACAATTATCAAAGTCTGATTGAGCTTTTACAAACACACAATGAGCCCCAATCTTTTATCTTAGAGGCGCACATTATTTTGATCTTGTTTTATTATGGTTTGACACAAGATGCCAAAAGTAAGTTGGAGAAATATGTAGGAACTTATGGAGAGGTAGAAAAGGATTATCTACATGATTTATTGCAGGATTATGAGTTATTTTAAAAACAAAAAACCAATGAAGTCTCTATTTTAACTCCATTGGTTTCTTCTAAAAAATTCTAAAAATCCCCAGTAACAATTAATTTCTGAATACCACCATTGATTTTTTGTTTTTGAGACGTTTTTAGAACTTTGACTTTTGATTTTTTCACAAAAGAATTGAGTGTTTTAGAAGTTTTCATAATTTTGCTTTTTTAATGTTAAAAATTAAATATCTATCTAATTTACAAGTTTTTTTGTAAAAAAGCAACTACTTTTTTTCAAAATCAGGCTTTTTTCAATTCCTTATCAATAAATGCAACTACTTTTTCTCTAGGAATCAACCAATCCTTTTTAAAACCTGTTTTGACATATCCCATTTTAAGATTCAAGGCTCTTGATGCTGCATTCATAGTATGCACTTCTGTATTGATGACCTTAAAATCAGGAAAATCAGCGACCAACTTTTTAAACATCACCGCCTTCAACCACTTACTCAATCCTTGCCCTCGATAGGGTTTCAATACTCCTGTCATATATTGATACATAGAAGTTGGAGTTTTTTTATTCAACGAAACATTGGTTTTGGCAATCAGTTGATTGGCTTCATTAAAGATCAAATAACGATACGAACATTGTTGAGTTTTTTTACCATTCACCTGTCTTTCCTTGACCGTTTGAGGTGTAATGAGTGTATTAAAACTTCTCGAATTAGCAGGCACATCTTTCATCAATTGCGAAAAAACGGTACTATATTCTTCTAACAACTCATCGGGAATATCTTCATAGAATTGTAAACGATAATTGGAAAATTTCGCCTCTGATACAGCGATCCATTCATCCATTTTAGCGACATCTACTTCCTCTATTTTCAATTGATAAGATTCTATATAATTCCCTACTTCTGCTTGTACTGCCATTTCTACAAAATCATTTTCACCATTTACTGAAGGAATCATCAAAAATTTAGCGGTAGGATCAAATTCCAAAAAGGCTTTTCCTATTAACTCCAACAAATTTTCATTGAGTACTTTTTCTTTGAGTGAATTTCTTAATTTCACCATCCGTTTATCAGCTTGTTCTTTAAAATCTGTAAAAAAGGAAAAATGTCCATATGGTTTTTCTTCCTTCCAAACAATAAAAATAGCAGTGCCTTTATCCATCCAATAACTCCAACTCTCTTGAAAATCCTGTAGTTTTGAATAATACAAAGGAGCTTTTTTAGTCCGATTGCATTGCAACCAAAAGTCATAATATCTTTGCCACTCTTCTAAAGTTGCATTTGCTTTAAGTCTTTCTATTTTGTATGGGGAATTCATCATTTATGGGTTTTAAAAGTTTTACCACCAACGCCAAATATGCTCTTTTTTATTCACATCAAATGGCTTTCCATCTCTCAAATTTCTTTTTTGCTTTGTCCGAAACGACTGATTAAAATGTCTTTTATATTCTTTATTAGGCGATGATTTAGAAGAAACCCCATCTCTATGGATCTTATCTATTTCCCAAATCCAACAAGGAAGTTTAAAAGGAATGTTGCGAAAAGTTCGGCTCATTTTTTAAGATTAGTTTTATTTTCAGGAGCGAAAGGATTTAATAATGGTTAATTGTGAATGCTCAATTATTAATGCAGTTCAGTTTGCGATTTTTCTTAGGAGCGAAAGGTTTTGCTTCGTCGTATTGGAAAGTCCCGCTTGTATGTTTGCAAAAAAAATTAAAATTTGATATATTATCAAAAAAAT
>JAHDBB010000452.1 GCA_020630635.1 Chitinophagales bacterium | reverse complement strand
ACATCAAGCGCAGTTTATGTAACGGTTTATCCAGCAATTACAGCAACTTTAGAAAGCACAGATTGCTTAGTAGACTTAGATGATTTCTGTGGAAACTTCAATGTAAGTTGGAGTACATCAACAGGCGAAAGTGGAACAGGAGATAACTACACAGCGGATGCAGGAGAAAATGGAAGTATTACATTTACAGTAACCAATCCAAATGCGCCATCAGGTTGTAACAGCGAAGACTTTAGTATCAACTATGCTTGTTCAGATGATCCTGTAATCGAATGTCCAAGTCTAGGTAATCCAACAGCAAGTGACAATGAAATTTGCGAAGGAACAGCCATCGACTTAAATATCAATATTACAGATGGAGATGGTGGAAGTACACAATGGTACGACTTAGATGGAAATACAGTAAATCCAAATAACTTAGTCCTAAACACCAACCATTGTAACGGACAACAAGTTGGATTCTACGCAGAATACAATCCATCAACAAGTGGTTGTGCGACATTGACTTCCAACATTGTTTATGTGATGGTTTATCCAGACATCATTGCTGAGATAGATGTAGTGGAGTGTCTAGTAGACTTAGACCCTGCTTGTACCAATTACGAAGTAACTTGGACCAACAGTTTAGGGGAAAGTGGAACTGGGGATAACTACACAGCAAATGCAGGACAAAGTGGTTCAATCATATTTACGGTAACAAATCCAAACGGATTACCAAGCTGTAATAGCGAAACATTCTCAACCAATTTTGCTTGTTCTGATACACCAGATGAATGTCCAATCTTATACGATGCAACTTGTAACCCATCAGCCGTTTGTGACGGGGAGCCATTCAACTTATTTGTCAATATTGAAAACCAAGACGGTGGAACCATCCAATGGTTCAACTTAGATGGAACGCCAATAACCAATACAAATAATATCCAAATCAATATGGACGACTGTGATGGCGGACAATTTGGATACTATGCAACTTATACACCATCTGATAGCAACTGCCCAACAGTAACTTCCGATGTGGCTTACGTTCAAATCTATCCAGATATTACAGCCAATACAACAGGCAATGAATGTAGCATTAGTTTAACAGATTTCTGTGACAACTTCACCGTAGTTTGGGAAGATAGCAACGGTAACAATGGGGTAGGAGCCAACTTCCAAGCACAAAATGGAACAAGCGGTGTAGTGAGCTTTACAGTTACCAACAGTAATGCATCATCAGGTTGTAATGCTGAAACATTTACAGCTACTTATGATTGTCCAGAAGCTCCTGATTGTACAACCTTAACCAATCCATTAGCAGTACCAGCTATTATTTGTAGCGGAGACAATGTAAGTCTGAATGTAGACATTATTGATGGGGATGGTGGTAACTTAACTTGGTACGATACCAATGGAAATATTGTCAGCAATCCTAATAATGTGACCATGACGACCAATGAATGTGAAGGAGAAACATTTGGATTCTATGCAGTTTATACACCAACAACAGGAAACTGTGAGCCAATTATTTCATTAACTACATTGGTTCAAGCCTATCCAGACATTGATGCAGATATTGCCAATCAAGGATGTACCATCATCTTAGATGATTACTGCGAAATCTACAATGTGACTTGGGAAGATGACAATGGTAATACAGGTACGGGAGCCATCTACAATGCCAATGAAGGTAGTGAAGGAACGGTTACATTTACCATTACCAATACACTAATGGGCGTACCATTTGCTTGTCAAAGCGAAGACTTCACCGCCAACTACAATTGTTCAGGTGGTCCACAAGGTGAAGTTTGTGACACATTATTCTACTGTACAGAACCAACCAATCACTTAACCGTTTGTCCAGAGTTCTGTGACTTAGATGATGACTACGAAATTCAAGATGTCCTTGTAGAATCAGGCTGTTTACACTCATTAGAAGATGCACAATGTGTGACTTACATTCCATTTGTAGGAGTGACAGAAGATATAATACACGTAACTGCTTGTGATGACAATGGATGTAGCACCGTCACCTTGATGCTAACGATAGATGAAGATTGCGACAATAACTCACCAGATGTGGTAGATGATTATATCAATGTCGAAGAGGCAGGAGGAATCGTGTTGAATCCACTTGAAAATGATAGCGATCCTGACGGAGATGACTTAGAAATCTGTGATTTCGATCAACCACTCAATGGTACAGTCGAGTTAGTTGATGGCAATCTCATTTATACCCCAGACGATGACTTTATCGGAGTAGATGCATTCAACTACACTGTTTGTGATGAGAATGGAGGCGAGACAACAGGTACGATTTACCTCAATGTAACAGTAGGTGGTCCTGAAGGTTTGGAAGCCAATGTAGATAACATCGTAATGCACAATAGTCAAATAGTTGGAATCAATGTCATTGACAACGATGAATTCCCAGAAGGTTGTGAACCAATGATTGTCATTATTGACGCACCAGAATATGGAACAGTGAGTATCACAGATAATGGCTTAGTCAACTACGAACCACAAGACGGATTTGTCGGAAGCGTCAACTTTACCTATCAAATTTGTTGCGGAGGGGATTGCGACTTAGCAAGCGTTTTCATCGACATTGACGATAGCGGTGAATGCAAAGGCTTCATCATGCCAACAGGTTTCTCACCCAATGGCGATGGTGTAAACGAACAATTTGTAATGAAAGACTTAGATGTCTGCTTTGTCAACCATACCAAAGAACTAATCATCTTCAACCGATTTGGTGAGACGGTTTACGAAAACCAGACTTACACCAATGCAGAGGCTTGGGATGGCAGTTACAGAGGTGGCGAAAAAGTAGCAGAAGGTCCCTACTACTACGTCCTCAAACTCTACAACGGCGCAAGCATCATAGAGAAAACAGGATGTGTACGAATCAAATATTAAAATACTAAGGAGGGTAATTTAGTTTTTTTGAGACGGGGAAAGCCTCCCAGTTTTTCCCGTCCTTTTTTTCTCCTTACTCAATATAGAACAATGTAGGAATAGATATACATAAGGGCATTTTAAATTTAGATTTTTTAAAAATTCACCTTATTTCTCAATTTTACTTAATCCCGCAAGTCTTTTTGACTTGTGGTTATAAATGCAAGAAAGTCTTTTCGACTTTCGTAATCTAAAAATAGTTTGCCGTTATGTATAGCATCTGTTCTTAGAGTATGAATGAATCAAAAATATTATTTGATTAAAAGTTTTAGATTAGGAGCGAACAGTCAAGGGCTTCGTCGTTATAGAAAGTCCCGCTATCCGTTCTCATTCGTGTAGCCCAATTTTAGGTAGCCAACGCTTCACACGAATACCACTACTATCGGGGCTAGATCGTTGAGGATTGTCCCTATAGAAACTGAATCACTTTAAAATTTAAAACATTTGGGTTTATTGAGGAAAAGGACACAACATTGGTGATTAGAGAGGGACGACGAGACGTTTAGTTCATTACTAAGTTTTGGGACAATTTTATTTTAATCAAAGACAATAAGAGTCGATGACTAAAAAAGTCAACGTCCCTTCACGCCACATTCGTCCCTTCGTCCCAGTTTCTGGCACTAAGAAGTCCCAACCCCAACCACCTAGACCCGATAGCAGCGGTATGAATGCACAAGCGTTGGCTTCATAAAACAGGGCTGCATACATAATAGCGAATAGCGGGGAGACCCAAAGCGATGAAAGAGTAACAACCGTTCTCTCCAAAAAAATAAATAAGCAACAATATAAAATAGAGTCACGATTATACCAAGTAGAGATAAATCACGATTTATCTCCAAACATAAAAAACAAACAAAATGAAAATAATAAAATACCTAATCGTCTTATTCCTTGTCACCTTTTCACTCGTGGAAAGTCAAGCACAACAAGACACCCGATACAGCCAATACATGTTCAACGGGCTGCGCCTCAATCCAGCTTACGCAGGAACAAAAGACGGACTAAGCCTAAACGCATTATACAGAAATCAGTGGGTCAGAATCGAAGACGCACCCAAAAGTATCTTACTTTCTGCACACGACAAATTCGGTAAAAAAGGAAAAGAAAAGAAAGTCGGTTTAGGTATGTTCTTAGAATACGACCAAGCAGGAGTTGATAGCAGAACCAGCGTTTATGCCGCTTACTCTTACCGATTTAAAATGGGAGAAACAGGCTATTTATCAGCAGGATTACAAGGAGGCTTTGTCTTCCATCAAGCCATCCTCACCGATGTCATCACCCCCGAAGAAGTATACGACGAAGCCTTTAGTCAAAACGAAAACTACATGCTTCCCAACTTTGGAGCAGGCTTATATTACTACAACGACAAAAGCTATATAGGCTTTTCGATACCACACCTTATAGGCTATGAACGCTTTAGCCAAAGCACACAAGTGGGGAGATTAAGAGGAGCCTATCGAGAGTATCTTGTTACGGCAGGAACCAGTTATAAACTGAATGAGAATGTAGTTTTAAAACCATCTCTATTGATAAAGTATATACCTGCACAACCACCCGTAGAGTTTGATATAAACATAAGTGCCTTAATCAAAGAAACCGTTTGGTTAGGCATGACTTTAAGAAGTAACGAAGTCATCAAACCCGAATCGGTCAACTTCCAAATCGCCTATCAAGGCCCCAAAGGATTACACATTGGGTATGCCTACGACCACATGCTCAAAAGCATTGGTTACTACACCTCTGGCGCACACGAAGTCATGGTGGGTTTCAACTTCCCAAGCAAAGACCCTTTAAAAGCCAAGACCAAATCCCCTAATGCTTGGTAAGGGCAATTACATTAAAATCAAAGTTGTTGTTTAATTAATCAATATCATGACATGATTATGAATGGGTAATTTGAAGAACCTGCTTATGGTTGATTTTCTATTAAATTCCCTTTGTAAAAAATCGACCTGGGCGGGTTTCTCTTCTACCTTTTAGCAGAAATACGAATCCAATCTTTAAGTAACAATTAAAAATAAGTTCGCTAATTTAGAAGTAGAGATTTTGATTTAAGACAAGGCAAAAAACGCAGCCATAGCAGGGCTACGGCGAGTATTTTTAACGAAGGATTGGATCAAAAGATCACTACTAAATGAAGAAATTATTATTTATTTGTTGCTAATCATGTCATTTTTGTTTGTTTTGTTATTTAGTAATGGAAAATGTCCGATTGCTCTCGTAGTGGTCGGGCTTTTCTTTTTTATGAGGAGCGAAAGTAGAATGCTTCGTCGTTACAGAAAGTCCCGCTATCCGTTCCTATAAATGCAGTCAAGTTTTAGATATCCAACACACTTGCATTTATACCACTCCTATCGGGGCTATTTGGTTGAGGACAGAACTTTTAGTAACAGAAGTTGTGACGAAGGGACGAACGTGACGTGAGGGGACGATTGATGATTGATTAATCAAAAACTCATCACGATAATAACTGAAACGTCCCCTTACGTCCCTTTTTAAAACGTCCCGCCGTCCCCAAATTATAACCTAGTAATTCACTTTTTCGTTTGCGACTATCGACTATCGACTATC
>JAHDBB010000451.1 GCA_020630635.1 Chitinophagales bacterium | reverse complement strand
TAGATTTTAGGTTTTGGTAAAATTTTTGTGTATATGATTTGGATTCCTTAATTTGTGCAGATTATGAAAAAGGTTTTGTTTAAAGTAGGCTTTATTGGATTAGGCGTTTTGTTTTTATCCATTTTGAATATCAAAGAAGCTAATTCTTGGGGATTTTGGGCGCATAAACGTATCAATCGCTTGGCGGTTTTTACTTTGCCTCCTGAAATGATCGGCTTTTATAAGCAACATATTGAATATATTACGGATCATGCCGTAGATCCTGATAAGAGGCGGTATGCATTGGAGGGTGAAGATAAGCGACATTATATTGATGTTGATCATTATGGCGAGTATCCGTTCAAGGAAATGCCGCATATTTGGGAGGATGCGGTGGCAAAATATAGTGAGGATACCTTGCAAGAGTATGGGATTTTGCCATGGAACTTGGAAAATCAACTCAAAAAATTAACGTACGCATTTGAACAACAAGATATTCGAAAAATCCTGAAATATTCGGCAGATATTGGGCATTATATTGGAGATGGACATGTGCCATTACATACGACCTTGAACTATAATGGACAGTTGACAGGACAAAAGGGTATTCATGGATTTTGGGAATCTAGATGTCCTGAATTGTTTTCAGAAGATTATGACTTTTTTGTAGGAAAAGCGGAGTATATCAAAAAGCCAAATAAGAAAATTTGGAAGTTTGTGTTGGAAAGTGCTTCGCACGTCAAGAAAGTTTTGGCATTGGAAAAAGAGCTAACAGAACGTTTTCCAGAAGATAAAAAATATACTTTTGATGAACGGGGACAATCAACTATGCGAACATATTCGGTGGAATTTTCACAAGCTTTTGAGCAAGAACTCAATGGAATGATTGAAGATCGAATGAGAAAAGCTATTTTGAATATTGGAAGTTTTTGGATGACGGCTTGGGTCAATGCAGGACAACCCAATTTGAATAAATTAGGTGAACTGGAATTGACAGATGAACAAAAGGAACAACAAAAAGAGTTGGAAAAACAGTTTCAAGATGGCAAAATAAAAGGTCGAGACCATAGCAACTAATAGTGACGGGTGACGGGTGACGGGTGACGGGTGACGGGTGACGGGTGACGGGTGACGGGTGACTAAGCAAAATATTTTGTTCATCTATTTCCAAAGGGTGTAGGGATGTCGGGTAAGGTTGCTGTTGTAATATCGAAAATCTTGGGTTACTTCCTCTCCTACCCAATCGGGTTTTTCAAAAGTTTGGTCTTCGGATTCCAATTCAATTTCGGCAACAACTAATCCTTCATTTATACCTTTAAAGACATCGACTTCCCAAAGTAAGCCCTCATATTGGATGTGGTAACGGATTTTTTCGATTAAATACGGCTCACATAAATTTAATAATTCTTGGGCATCTTCTAGTGGAATGAGGTATTCAAATTCGGGTCGAGTGATTCCTTCGACTTTTCCTTTGATGGTCAAAAATGCTTTGTCGCCTTTGATACGGACTCTAACGGTTCTTTCCTTTACTGTATTCAAATAGCCTTGTCGAATTTCTGTTCCTTCATTTTCTGGCTTAAACAAGTCTAAATGCACCAAGTATTTTCTTTCGATTTCTTTCATTTCTAAAAGTTTTTTATGTCAGCTTTGACAGTTGTTTTTCTTTGGGATGTTCGCTTGGAACTTCGGAATTACTTTAAAGAGAAGTTGCAAAATGTATCTCCCCTTCACCTTATTTTTCCCAACAAAGAACAAGCTAAGAATAAGGACTTTCCGAACCTTGCACAAGCACATATTTTAGTGGGTTGGCGTGTCAGTGATGAGATGCTTCAAGATGCTCAACATTTGCGTCTTATCATTAATCCTGGCATTGGTGTTGAACAACATGCGAAGATAAAAAATATCCTTCAAGAACGAAATATTGTTTTGACGAATACTCATGGAAATGCTTACTTTACCGCACAACATGCGGTGGCACTTTTGCTTGGTTTGTGTAATCAAATTTTACCACATCATCACTTTATGCAATCAGGTCAATGGCGAACAGGTGATAAGGAAGCGAAGTCTTTGCCTTTGTGTTATCGTAAAGTTGGATTGTTGGGATATGGTGCGATCAATCGTTGTGTTCATAGGATGTTAAAGGGTTTTGATTGTGAGTTTTATCTATTGAAAAGAGCTTGGAAGGAGGAAGAAAAAACCAAGCATTTAGACCAAAACATTTTTGATTCCAGCCAACTTCATGATTTTTTAAAGCGGATTGATACTTTAATGGTTGCACTTCCTAGAACGCCTAAAACTGAAAACTTGCTCGGAAAAAAGGAACTAGAAATTTTGGGTAAAGATGGCTTGGTTGTCAATGTGGGGCGTGGGGCTGTTATTAACGAAGAGGCTTTATATGAGGCTTTGAAATCAAAAACAATAAAGGCGGCAGCGATTGATGTTTGGTATCATTATCGTCCTGATGCCGATGAAGAAGGGAAGAAGTATCCGTATCATTTTCCTTTTCACGAATTGGATAATGTGATTTTGTCGCCTCATCGTGGTGCGTCTCCTTTGGATGATTTGGAGCGTTGGAATGATGTGGTTGAAAATATTAAAAGAGTGGCAAATGGTGAGGATGGGTTTTTGAATGTGGTGGATTTGGAGGAAGGGTATTAATGGTGAATTATGAATTATGAATGATGAATGCAGATCATACGTGATTATTTGCCACGAATACACGAATTTTTGTGGTTCTCAATCTGTGAATTTTACCACGAGAATACTGTTCATCATCAAAAATAGAAACACGATCCTTTGACCATGCTTCTATTAAAAACTGATAATCAATCTGATTTTTGCTTTTTACTAAAAAGTAATTTTAAAAAATTAAGTTGCTCTATTAATAAAAACATACTTGTATTTTCTTTTTTCAAATCGTCTGGCGACACAAAGGAAGAAAACCATGCTCATCCAAATGTAAAGACGTTCTTGGGCGTATCCGAATTTCCAGCCGATGTATTGGACATAGTAGAGATAGCTTGATGAGAGTCTTTGTAAAGTCGGAGCATTTTGTTGAGTCGTCAACCATTTGAACTCTTGGTATTCTAAATCCAATAATTGATAGCTTTCTGTTAAGCCTTCGTCTTTGAATTTTCTCAATAAGCTTTCATAAACGACTGTTTTGGTTTTATTGGATACAGGAACGCCATCTATCGTTTTAGGAAAATAGAGTTTGAATAATTGATAGTTGAGTTTGATTTTGGTGAGGTCGGTTCCGACTAAATTGATATGACATACTTTGCCGCTTTGTGGTGGACGAGTGGGTGTGAAGTCTATGATATTTTTGGTTTGAATGCCTGTTAAAATCATGACCTCTGGTAAAATGGATTGGGCCAAACTGACCTTTGAATCAAATTGTGCTTTGGTAAAATCTACTTTGCTACCAAACTGGATTTTCTCAAAGGAAGTGTTTCCATGAAAGTGTGCATGTTTAAAATTGACTGTTCGTTCAAAATGAGTTTGATCCCATTTTACGTCATTGTAAAAATTGCTGCTGGCAAAATTCACCTTGCCTTTAAAGGTTGCATTTATGACTAAAGGTGAACGAAAGCTGGAATATTTGAAGTTGGCTGTTTTGTAAAACTGGACTATCTCAAAATCGGTCCTACCTACAAATGTACTTCTCATAAAATTGGCTTCGCCATTAAAAAATGTTCTCTTGAATAAGGTCTTGTCGTTGAATCGAGCATCTACAAAGTTCGTTTGTTGATGAAAAGCACTATTGCCAAACTCTGCCATTTCCATAAATTCACTTTCTCTAAAATCTGCTTTGGTAAAACCAACATGCTGAAAATGAGTTTCACCATTAAAAGTAACATCAAAGAAACTGCACCCATTTTCAAAACTCATATTTTCAAATTGGGTGTATCGTCCAAAATCGCTTTTATCAAATGATACTTTGCCTTTGAATTTAGGACGCAAAAAATGTGCGCTGTCTTTAAATTGGGTTTTGATAAAATTGGCTTCTTGCTCAAATATGGTGTTGGTAAAGTCGGTCCTTTTTTCAAAAATTGCTTGATTAAATTGGCTTGTTTCATTAAATCGTGTTCGCAAAAAATTGATGGGACTTTTAAAGTGGGTTCCATAAAAACTGACATTTTGAGCAAAAAGGGTTTTATGAAATTCGGTCTCGTCATTGAAGGTCGCAGAATCAAAAAAGGCTTCTTTTCTGAATTGGCTGTCCCAAAAGGTAGATTTTTCTAAAAATTGTGTGTTGGTGAAAGTAGCAGATTCATCAAACTGGGCGTAACGAAATCCTGTGTAACTTTCAAAGTTGACATTTTTAAATTGGGCTTCTCCTACAAATTGGGCTGCGGCAAAATGGGCTGGTCCTTCAAAATAAGAATAATCAAAACTAACGGGTTCTTTAAACTCAAAAAATCCAAAGTTGGCTAGACCTTGAAAATGTACTCCCCTAAATGCTTTTTGAGAATTGAGACAGGGATCTTGTAGAAAATCGTTGCTGTCAAAAATAGTGATGGTTGGTTCTGTAAAGTATTCGAGTGCATCATCCCCTCCTGCAAATGCAATATTGGATAACAGACATAACATTGCCATTAAAAGATTTTTTTTCATCTCTTTATCTTGATTGTGTTAAGGAAATCAACATTGTACAATGTTATACCTAAACGGCTGCAAAAATTATTTTAGTCTGTATAAATATTATTGGATGTTTTTTTAACATTTTTGTGACAAGGGAAAGAAATATTCTATTATTTAATTTTTTCTTTTTTGGGAGAGCATGTGCGATGCTTCGTTGTGGAGCATGGTCCCGCTATCCGCTCTTATAAATGCAGCCTATTCCACAAGTCGAAAAGACTTGTGGCAGAAAGCCAACGCATTGCATTTATACCGCTACTATCGGGTCTAGTTGGATTGGGTAGGAATGTTTTTGTAGTGGGGGTAGTTCGTGGAAATTTGACAACTTCTGCTGGTTCTCTACATGAAAGTTGTCAAATTGCTGTTTGTTTTTTGCCACAGTTGGAAGGGGTTGTGTCTGTGCAGAATAGACCTGATAGAAGTGGTATGAATGCTTGTAGCGTGGAAATAGGACATTTTTTAGAAAAATGTCCTATTTGGCGGCATTCATAAGAACGGATAGCAGGGAGACCCGTTGCGATGAAAGAGTAATAACCGTTCTCTCCTAAGTACTGCGTAAAATAAATAACTATACATTTTGACTGTTTCTTTTTGCCTGATTCTTTGTTAAAAACTCCTTACATAACTCGTTATGCTCGTCGTTTTTGCCTTGAATCAAACAAAAATAAAGCTACTCAAAATAGTAACTTACTTAGTTTACACAGTACTAAAACAAAAAACGCAAAAACGAGGAAAAACTATTACGTTTACACCTCGCCTTGCGTTTAAACGCAATATTCAATAAGGTAAAAATTACCCGATATTGCAATTCATTCACAGTATTATTTTAGGATTCAAAAGAAACGTAAAGTGAACACTTTTTGCCCTTCAAAAAATGAATAGTGCTTCACTCTACGTTTACACACA
>JAHDBB010000450.1 GCA_020630635.1 Chitinophagales bacterium | reverse complement strand
TGACTGAAAAAGTGACAACGGACGTTATAAAACGAGATAAATTATCTTTGTTAGAAAAACACAAAACCACGAAACAAACCACAAACGTCCCCTCGTCCCCAACCACGAAAAGAACCGAAACGTCCCCCCGTCCCATTTTTTAAACGTCCCTTTCGTCCCCAAACCAAGTAACGAACTTAAATTTTACCAAATTGCATTTACAACGATACTATCAACTCCCTTTACGATTGGATAAGATTCTAAAAAAAGAAGAACATGCCACTTGCAAGTTAGAACAATCCATCAAGCAAAATATCCATTTGATTCTCATCACTGAATTTGAAGAATACCGATATGATGCGACTTATGGATGTTGCGTTTGGGAATCCGACTTTGAGTTACTTCCACAGATTGGCAACTGGGAAAGTGCCATTTCCCAATCCATCTTAGAGACCATCGAAAAACATGAATCTCGTATCAATAGTATTGAGGTCAAGGTGATGATCGACCAAAAAGAATTTATCAGTCGAATAGATAAAAATATCAAACGAGTGAAAAAGGTTATAGGTATAAATGTGACAGGGAAGTTGGTATATACCAATGACGATTTTCAACATTACGAAGAAATCTATTTTAGTCCTATTTCGTTGGATTAAATGCTGGCACTAAGAAGTACTTACCAAATCCAAATAGACCTGATAGTAGTGGTATGAATGCAAAAGTATTGGCTTAATAAAACGCTGGCTGCATTCATAAGAACGGATAGCAGGGAGACCCATTACGATGAAATAACAACAGTTCTCTCCTCGTAAATAAAATATTACTTATTTTTAAAGATTTAGCTATTATGAATTATAAAAAGAAAGACCCTAATATTATTGTGTCGCCTAAAGTAGAAATTTATATTGATAAAATTGCAAAAAGATTTAAGGATAAGTTTTCAAAAGTACTAGTTGTTACCAGTGGACTGAGAACACCTGAACAACAAGCCAGAGCAATGTATAATAATTTTAGAGCAGACAATGGTGTTAAAATTCAGAGAAGAAAATATAGAAATAGAAAACTTTTTGATGAAATTGCTGCTGTGTTTACTTCAAATAAAGTAAAAGATAAAGTAAAGGTGATAAATGAAATGACTAAAGTTATTCGTAAACAAGTATCAAGAAAAGAATATATTTCACAACATTTGATAGAAAGTGCGGTAGATATAAGAACAAGGGGTTTGTTAAATGAAGAAATTGATTATTTAGTCGAACTAATTAAGAGTAATGCTTCACTTATGTATCAAGATAAACGAAATAGTAATATACCACATATTCACATTCAATTAAAATCCTGTGGTAAAGCAAAAAGTCAGGAAAATGATCAGCCAATTAGATTGCCTTTTCAAAATCAAATAAAGACGATTTGGGTTTAATGTTACTTTTAAACTACTCATTATCAAACCAAAATCCATGAACAGCAAAAAGATTTCGAGAGAAAAAATTAAAAGTCGAATGCTCAAACAGGCAGCACAACTTTGGGGGTATCAAGAATCCGAAGTAGAAGCCTTTGATCCATTGGTCGGTTTACTTGTTGGAGCATGTGCCACCGAACTTGAAAAAATTTCTCACGAAATTCATTCATCTCACGCCAAAGTTTTATCTCGTTTAGCCAAGTTGATGACTCCTGATGTGGTGACAGGACCGCAACCTGCCTATGGATTGTTGAACGTAAGATGTATTGAGGCAGAATCAGTAATACGACCCATTGAAGAAGTGATTTTTAAAAAACGCATCGCCACTAAATTAGATAGTGAAAAACCTTTCAAGGAAATTCATTTTTCACCGACTGCCACGTTCAAAATCATTGATGGACAAGTTCGATATTTAGCGAGTCAAAACACCCTTTTTAAAGTCAATAGAGCGACTCGAAAAGAAGTGGAAGCGGAAGCAGTTTTAGGACGAGAATTACCTTTGTCTCATTTATGGATTGGCTTAGAACTTAATGATAAGATAACTTCTTTGGAAAATATTGCTTTTTGTTTTGATTGGAAAATTGAATCAGACAAAGAAGCCCTTTATCAATTATTACCCTTTTCAAAATGGTATTTAGAGGAACAGGAAATAGAGGTTAAAACGGGTATCTTTGCTGTAGATGAAAACGAAGAACACGAAGCAATTCAAGATTTTTACGACGAATTTGATCTCACTAAAAAAATCGAAAAAACGGTCAATAATTTTTGTTACAACCAATTTCTTTCTATTCAAAAAATGCCCGAATTAGAAGAGGATGTAAAGTTGGTCAAGTACAAAAAAAATTATCCCAAAAGTTTTGAAGACGTTTTTGATGAAGGAGACTTGAAAAATATAAAAGACGAATTAATTTGGTTAAAAGTTAGTTTTCCTCATTCCTTTCCTTTAGAAGCGATCAGTAACGTTTATTGTTCGATTAACACCATTCCAGTAGTCAATCGTCAACTCAATAAACTGACTTATCGTCTACAACAAAATATCAATATCGTCCCGTTGAATACAGGCGATAATTTTTTGAATATCAGGCGAATACAAGATAGCGAAGGCAATGATTATGAAGAAGCCAGTCCATTGACTCGACTCAAAAATTACAAGGCAATGACTTACTCTTTGCGGCAAGGTAATGTGGGGCGATACGATGAACGCAATGCCTTTGAAACAGTATCTTATCTCATTGATTTATTAAGAGATGAGAGTGCTGCTTTTTCAGCGTTAGACCGAGATTGGTTGATGTCAGAAGTCAAAAACTTAAATCAAACCATCGCACGTTTAGAGCAAAAAACGCAGGATCGTTCCAAGTTAGAACCACTATCTTATTTAGTGATAAAACCCATAACATTGGGCGATACAGTTTACCTGCAATTCTGGTCAACCAATGGCATCTTAGCCAATAAAATACCTGCTGGAAGTTTATTAGAAAATCATTCTTGTGTCGATGTCAATAAAGATGGTATTGAGTTGGTAGCGATGACGAGGGGCGGACGTGACAAATTGAATGTTGCAGAGAGTTTATATGCTTATAAGGAAGCGGTCATGACTAGAGGAAGAGTTGTCACTGCGGAAGACATCAAGTCGGTTTGCTGGGCAAAATTGGGTAAACGCATTGAAGAGGTAGAAGTGAAAAAAGGGGTTGCTGTCAATCCACAACCCAAGAGCGGTTTAGTAAGAACCATTGACGTTTTTTTGACTCCTTCTAACCAATATCCATTGACCCAAGAAGAGTGGGGAGGGATGACAAAAGAACTGCGTTTATACTTAGAACAACAAGCAACAATCACGTATCCTTTTAGGATTATTTTGAAAGAAATAGAGACCGAAAAAATATCAACTTGAAAATGTCCAACCTACAACAAATAAAATCCATCATTGAACAATTTCCATTAGACCTCTGTATGGAAGTAATTTTAGCTGACCTAATTGAAGGCGGCATCAATGTAGATGATTTGATTTTACATCCAGTAGGTTTGTTTGAACGAAGCTATCGAAAAGATATTCGAGAAGTTGAATTGCACTATGACCAAAAAACAGGCAAGATAGATTACGCCTATCTTCATATTTGTCGAGAAGGTTTATATGATGCTTTACCCGAAGCCTTATTTCATGCACCTTTGAGTCAAAAAAGCTTCAAGTCAAAGGATGAAATGATCGCAGAAAATCAAGTGCATCAGCGAGAAGAAGAGGAAAGTCGAAAGTTTTTTGTACCCTTTGAACATGCCTTTTATCAACAGCGTTTAGCACTTGAATTAGAAGAACGAAAAGCCCTCGTAGATTTTTCGGGAAGAATGTTTAAAAAGTTCTGGGGCATTACTGATGATTTCGATGAAAGACAAGTTGCTATTTTACTATACGTCTTACCTGTTGCTCATCGTATTGTGGGCAATTGGCATTTGACAGCTCTATGTTTGGAAGCCATTTTAGGTATAAATGTAAAAGTTCAAAAAACAGAAAGCGAAACTATAAAAGTAAATGATTATTTATTGAATCGTTTAGGCAATTTGACCTTAGGTGTAGATGCTGTTCTAGGCAATGAGTTTGATGATGGCATTGGCGGTATTGAAATATTGTTAGGACCTTTGGATAATGCTCAAATTAAAGACTATCTAAAAGGCGGACAATATTTTGAGATGCTCCATTATTTATACGACTATTTTTTACCGATAGAAGTGGATGTGAAAACGACTATTTTGGTCAAAGAGCAGGACAAAATATTTGAATTAGAAAAAGAAAAACGACTTGGATTTACGACTTTGATATAATAAAACTGGTACTCTCAAAAAACTTAAAATCATGTTACCTAAAATAAAACACTTTCCTGTCAATTGGGCGGATGGGATGTTGATTGGTAAAGAGCATTTTATCGCACATGACAATGCTTTATACGATCAGTTACGAGATGTTTTAGCACAACAACTCACCGACTTTAATTACGGATTATTGCCCCCTTTGCCCAATCAAAAAAGTGCCTTAGACATTTTTGTAGATGTCGAACAAGCAAGTTCCATACGTATTGAAGTCAAAGAATGTCGGGCGGTTACAAGAGGAGGCGTTCGCATTGAAATAGGAACGGCTAACCAACAAACGCTCAATGTTCCAATTGCACCTTTGATGGCAGAATACGATTTAAGCGACTTTAATAATCAAGAATTTGATATTATTATTGTAGTCAATCCTTTTTCAAGAGTGCCAGTAGGAGAGATTGATCCCGAAGAAAATCCACCTCGCCACAAACATACGATGCCCCAATATTTATTGGAAATTGTGCCTTCTGAACAAATCAATCGTTCGGAATTTAGTGCCTATCATTTACCTGTTGGACGTTTGCAAGCTAAGGTTGGAAATGTGAAATTTGCCGAGTATTTTATTCCCCCTTGTACGACGGTCAATAGTCATTTGGAGATGCAAAAAAAGTATAGAGAATATGCCTCCATTTTAAGTGATTTGTCATCAAGTACCACACAAATTGTTCGCAAAATTAAGTCTAAAAGTGAACCCTCTCCTTTAGCCGATAATATGGCTTTTTTAGTACAGCGTTTAGCCTTCTTTATTGCAGATAACTTAGACAATTTTAGAACCTGTGTTCCCCAACAATCGCCTTTATACATGGTGATGACTTTCTTAGGATTTATCCGACATTTCAAAACGGCTTTACGTTGTATGGTCGAAGAAGATCGAGAAGAATTATTGAAATACATTAGTGATTGGGTCGATATGACACCAGGTGAGTTTGATAATATGTTAGATTCAACTTTGCATTTAGAGTATGACCACTATGACACCAGTAGTACTTTTGAACAACTCAATAAATGTATCGAAATCCTTGTGATTTTATTTGATAAGTTGAAGCAATTAGATTTCATTGGTTATCGAAAAGAAGTACAGCGACCTTTGCCGCCACCACCACCGCCTCCTAAAAAAGAGGAAAAAAGATCACCGTCTTTTGTGGTCAAAAAACAAGGTGAAACGATTGTGAAAAAGGATATGACTCGAAATTAATAATAACTTTTTTAGGAGAGAACGGTTATTACTCTTTCATCGCAACGGGTCTCCCCGCTATC
>JAHDBB010000449.1 GCA_020630635.1 Chitinophagales bacterium | reverse complement strand
CTCTTTGTCACAATTATAAAAACCCATCTATTACCATCACTCTTCCCAAAAAATTAGGAACTATCGAATGATGAACTACTTAGTGAAACAACAAAAATAACTTATTCCATTTGACATCGATATTTTCCGATTCTTTTCGTTAAAAATACTCACCATAGCCCTGCTATGGCTGCGTTTTTTGCCTCAATAATCAAAAAATCTCTTAGTCCCATTTTGGAATAGTTTATTTCTGATCTTTCACTTAAATCATTCGCTCCTAAAATAAAAAAGCCTCGCTCTCAAAAGAAGAGCGAAGCTTTTGAGCCATAAAATTACTGTTGTTAATTTTGAATTATTTGAATAGGCAAACAGATATTGGGGGGACAACAGTTGGCTGGATTGAGGGTAATTACTCTATCAATATAACAACCTACATTGTCGAAAATACGAATGGTATAATCTTGGGAAGAAGGTGGATTGGGTAGGTTGTTGACGATGATACCGTCATTGGGTATCGGTGTTGCTGTATCATAAGTTGAACTGCCCGTATAGGTGTTGCCTATATTGTAATCATAGCGTTCGTCAGCGACAAAATCAATTAGGGTAATCATTCCATCATCATTGGTTATTTCATCTACACAAGTTGGATCAAAAACTTCTGCTGTGGTAATGGGTGCTGGTGCTATTGTAATTTGTAAAGAATCAATCGGACGACAATTGGGATCAATAGGCGTGGACAGCCAATAGGCATAAACGTAAAGGATCTCGTCTGTTGCTCCTCCTGAATGGGCTGGTACGGTAAATGTATGGGTTGTCATATCATTGTTATCGACTACGGCTGTACCTAAAGCGGTCCCGCCTCCACCATAAACACTCGCCACATCTGTTGGACTGGTAAAATAGACCAATTGGATACTGTCGGCTGGAAATAAAGTTAAACGAGTTGTGTTAATCAGGGTTGTAATTGTTGCACCTCCACAAACACTGGTGTCATTGCTGGTAAATAGCAGCTCTGGACAACAGGTCACTCCCATATCGTATCGGTGGTCTCCGCATCCTAATGAATCGGTGGTCATCGCAATATAAGGCAGTCCGTCTGTAATTCCTGTAATGCCACTTGTGAGATTGTTACCATCTACATCCGAGTCTATCTCATCATTGCTCCCTGCATTTACAGTTGGTGAAATGCCGTAAGTCTCTCCTCCAACCGCAAAACTTCCTGCACTAAATTGACTGTTTCCAAAAACAATGTAATAATCTGTATGATAACTCAATCCTGTATAGTTTCCTGAATTGGCAGAACCGTCTGTTCCAACCCCTGTGGTATCTACATTGATTTGATTGAAATAATATTCTCCATTGCTATCAGTCGTCGTGATTCCTACCAGATTTCCATTCACATCATATAGTTCTACATTGATCCCTTCGACACCCAATTCACAAGCATCTTGTAAACCGTTTTGATTGAAGTCGCACCAAACATAGTTACCAATCTCTAAAGGCGCACAATCTGTACAAACCAATTCGACATCTCCTAATCCAACTCCTTTGGCGAAGGTTCCATCATTGCCAGAGGTAACATAGAGCGCATATCCCATATTGGCATCACCAGAGGAATTGTCCAACCATTCTAAACCGCCAGAATCAAAACCTAATGGATCGTAAACCGTCGAGATCACTTCATTGGTTCCTGGTAAAACAGCAAGTCCTCCTAAAGAGGTTTCTTCGTGTTGTCCAAAGCTATCACCTATATAAAATTCACCACCATCTATTCCTTCTCCATTGTTGGCTCCATCACTGGTGAGACATCCCACCGTTCCATTGCTTTCCACAACTCCTGAGCAAGAATTCAACATATCTACTCGAATAATGTCGCCTCCTACCATTGCACCAAATCCACCAAAGTCTTGACCATTGAACATGCTTCCAAACACATCCATATTTTGTTGACCTACTTGATAACCTGTTCTATCGACAAACCCTAAAACCATATCGCCATCTTCGGTAAATTCAATATCGGATAAAATGGGTTGTGGATGGATTTTTAAAGCAGACCTTTCGACTCCTCCATCGTCAATGACAGGCGTAAACTGATTCCAATCGGTTACCCAAGGATACCAACGATCACTATTGGGCGCATAACCACTTGCTGCCCCACCTTTGGTATAATCTAAAGGAAAGGATACCACTTCTACTGCATCACAACTATTGGGGTCTAACTTGTAAACCGTTGCTGAAAGGTCAGCTTGATTTTGGCTATATTCTCCTGTACAAACCATCCCAACATACAAATTGCCTCTATGATACTTTAAGCCCCAAGGCACAGCATCTCCTGTTCCTGCATTGCATGGATTTGGTAAACTACAGGAGGAAACATCTCCACTAGTTGGCGTTCCATTGCTCATATCAATGGTATAAATCATCCCATCATTGAGATTGGATAAAAACATTGTATTTCCATCATCTGAAAAATCTATGTCACCAATTCCCATGTTTCCGACAAGATAAAAAGCGAGTGAGTCTTGACTGGGTTCTGTTTTATCGGCGGGCAAACTATTGGCAGGGTCGGCTGAATTTCTGGGGTCATCTCCTACGTCTATTCCAATAGATTCAACATCTAAAAAACTGGTAGTTGTACCTGATAATAGGTCGGTACAATAAATTCCTCCTTCGCCCAAAGGACCATATCCTATATTTCTTTTTAAAACCGCACTAGAGTAGACTCTGTTTTCCTTTCCTTTTTGAGCCACTCCCCATAAAGAACCTACTTGGTCTGTTGTGGCTAAAGTATTTTTGGTGGTTCCAGCATAGTTGAGCGATACCAAAGCATCTTCTCCTGCTGCTGTTCCGCCTGCTAAAGGGTCTCCACTAATATAACAGGGAACAATTAAAAGAGGATCAGTTTGACAATAATCATAAGGGTAAGAAATGCCTAAATTGGTACAAGTCCCTGGCGTTTTGAATTGAACGGTTGTTCCATTATCTGTGCCATAAGCCGAAGGATTTGCCCAAGCAGCAATAGAGTCGGGTAAGCTAAATTCTATTCTATAGGTTTCCATCACATTGAGTCCACTAAAAACATAGCTACCAATACTATCCGTTAGAGCTGTTTCTACCTCGTTCCCTAAACAGTCAAATATTTTTACTTCGACGTAAGGAACACCAATCGTTTGAGACTGATTCATTTGTCCATCACAATTCCAATCTTCAAATACTACTCCGCCTATAGCATCATTTGCTAGGGAGTTACATGGGCTGGTTTTGGAACAATTGTCTTGTGCTTGAACATTAAAAAATAAGAACAATACCGTTACAAAAATACATACAAGTGCCTTTATTAATGTTTGAAGTTCATTAATCATTTTACCAATTGTTTTTAAGATAAATAATTGTTTATTTCAATAAATTAGCACTTGTATTTGAATACGCAACTATATAATGGCTAGTTTCGTTTTCACATCAATCATTTTTCAAAAACTCACAAGGCATTCATTTACAGATTATTTTATATAAATAACATACTTCAATCAAAGTATATATTATTCAATATTTTTGTATTTTTTTGAACAATCATGAGCTTTTTTGTATCTTTCCTAAAAAAAAGAGGATGAAAAAAGTAGCCTTATTATCTTTTTGTTGTTTATTGTTATTTGCTTGTAAAACCAAACAAGCTCCTACTAAATCATATTATGAGATGGGAAAATTTACGGGTTCATTGGCTGAAAATGCGATGGTGGTATCAGCGCATGCATTGGCTTCTAAAGCAGGTGTTGAGATATTACAAAAGGGAGGTAATGCGGTGGATGCAGCCGTTGCGGTGCATTTAGCCTTAGCTGTTGTCTATCCAAGAGCTGGCAATATTGGGGGCGGTGGATTTATGATTTTACGACAAGAGGATGGCAACATTCATACCTTAGACTTTAGAGAAAAGGCTCCCAAAGCAAGTGAACGAGATATGTACTTAGATGATGAGGGAAATGTAGTATCTCGTTTAAGTATTGATGGACATTTGGCGGTAGGTGTTCCTGGTAGTGTTGCTGGTTGTTTTGAGGCTCATCAAAAATATGGCAAATTGGACTGGAAAATATTGGTGGAACCTGCCATCAAATTGGCAGAAGAAGGACATATGCTGTCTGAAATTGAAACCAATTATTTGAATGACAATCAAGCGTTTTTCACCAACTTTAATACGGATGCTCCATATTTTCAAAATGAAAAGGGGTGGAATCCAGGCGATACATTGGTACAAGAAGACTTGGCTCAAACGCTCAAATTTATTCGAGACTATGGGCGAGATGGTTTTTATAAAGGAAAAATTGCTGACTTATTGGTGGCAGAAATGCAGCGTGGTAATGGTATCATCACTCATGAAGATTTAGAAAACTATCAACCTGTTTGGCGAGAGCCTGTGATTGGAAAATATAAGGAGGATTATCGTATCATTTCTATGGCTCCGCCTTCTAGTGGTGGAATTGCCTTGTTGCAAATGTGTAAGATGATGGAGGACTTTCCTGTCAAAAAATGGGGTTTTTTACATCCTCAAACGGTTCATACAATGATCGAAGCAGAACGTCGTGCGTATGCTGATAGAGCGACCCATTTAGGCGACCCAGACTTTTATCCTGTTCCCGTAGAAGGTCTATTGGCTGATAATTATTTGAAACAAAGAATTAAAGATTTCGATGAGGTGAAGGCAAGTGTAAGCAATGAAATAAATGCAGGAACACCCAAAGAAGGTACTTCATCTAAAACAGGCAATATGCCGAAGGAAAGCAATGAAACAACTCATTACTCTATCGTGGATTCTTGGGGAAATGCGGTTTCTGTTACCACGACTTTGAATAGTAATTATGGTTCTAAAACATTTGTAGCAAAGGCGGGCTTTTTACTCAATAATGAAATGGATGATTTTAGTGCCAAACCAGGTGTTCCCAACCAATTTGGATTAATCGGCAATGAAGCCAATGCGATCGCTCCACATAAAAGAATGTTGAGTTCCATGACTCCGACTATTGTTGAAAAGAATGGTAAACTTTTTATGGTACTGGGTTCGCCTGGTGGAGCGACCATCATCACTTCTGTATTTCAAAATATTCTCAATGTGATTGAACATGGGATGAGTATGCAGGAAGCGGTCAATGCTCCTCGTTTTCATCATCAATGGAAACCCGATAAGGTTTTTACAGAACGAGATATTTTTCCTGAAGCGACTATTAATCAACTCAAAGAAATGGGACATCAAATTGTTGAACGGGGTTCTTTGATTGAAAAAGAAACCATCGGTAAGGTGGATGCGATCTTGGTGCGTCCTGATGGTACGCTGGAAGGGGCGGCTGATATTCGTGGGGAAGATTCGGCGTTGGGGTATTAGTACTGGTGGTTCTGTTCGTGGTTTTGGGACGGCGGGACGTTTCGGTTCTGTTCGTGGTTTTGGGACGAAGGGACGGAAGGGGACGTTTCGGTTCTTGACTTGGTTTTGGGACGAGGGGACGTTTTTTATAAAGGGACGGAAGGGGACGTTTCGGTTCTTGACTTGGTTTTGGGACGAGGGACGTTTTTTATAAAGGGACGGAAGGGGACGTTTCGGTTCT
>JAHDBB010000448.1 GCA_020630635.1 Chitinophagales bacterium | reverse complement strand
GACTATCGACTATCGACTCAAAATCAACTTATAATAAACCTTTTGGGTTTCCGAATCCGTCAACGTTTCCTTACTTTCAATGCCCCATTTTTCCAACAAAGATAACGAATTTAAATTATTGGGACTAACCGTTGCAATGATGCGACGATTCCATTCAATTTGTTGGCTTTTTAGAAATAATAGAACCTCCGTCATCAGCCCTTTTCGTCTTGCATCAGGGTGTACCATATAAACGATTTCTAATTCGTGGGGTTGTGTATTTTCAGTGTCTTTCATTTCGAGGTGAGCGCAAAGTCGATCATCTTCATAAACGCCCCATATCCAAAACCATCTTCTATCTTGATCTTGTAGTGGATAAGTTTTCAATATTTTTTGAAATAACTCCCTTGCTTCTGCTTCGATTCCATTGGCTCCACCCATAAAATGAATAGATTCTTTATCTAAAGCTATTTCGATAAAGCGTTCCTCGTCTTTGGGTTCATAGGGTTTGAGGATAAATCGTTGGGTTTGGTAAGTTGGTGGAAACATGAGAATAATAAATTATAATATAAAATTTTTAAATTCTAAAGCAGTTCAGTTTCTATCGGTTGAGACTGTGCCAACTAGCCCCGATAGTAGTGGTATGAATGCAATGCGGTGGCTTCCTAAAACGTTGGCTGCCTTCATAAGAACGGATAGCGGGACTTTCTGTGACGACGAAGTAAGTAAAGTGCGCTCCTAGCCTAAAAGAAGAATAGTATTATAGGTTTTTTTAGATTAATAGGATTTCAAGTTATGTGAGCAAATTCACGAAATGAACCACAACTATTGACCATCGACTATGGACTCTTTTAATCACTCGGCATTTTCCATTCTTTTTGGATCTCAAAAGAAAGGTCTGCTTTTTTGTTGGTTTCAATTTCAGCTTTGGCTATTTTTAGCTGTTTTTTGAGGCGATTGTAAATTTGCTTCTTTCTCTTTTTTAAGTTGGTCGCTTCATAGGGGTCTATTTGAATGTCAAAAAGTTCACCATTCACTAATTTCCAACGACCTTGACGAATGCTATTTTTAGAAATATACTCAAACTCATCACTTTTTTTGGCTTTTGTAGAAGGAGTCTTTAAATCTGCATACACGCTTTTACCATCAATTTGATGAGCAATATCTTTGCGTCCGACCATATCTAAGATCGTCGGCAATACATCCACATAAGTAAAGAATTTTTCCATCTTAGCATTTTGAGGCAAACCTTCATTCCAACGAATGCAAGCGGGCAACCGCACGCCACCTTCAAGGGGTTGACCTTTGTGTCCACGAAGCGGTCTATTGCTACCACCACTTTTGGGATAAGCCCCATTGTCACTCATAAACATGATCAGTGTATTGTCAGCAATATTTTTGTCCTCTAACGCTTGTAGAATTTGTCCAATACCTGCATCCATTGCTGTCACCATCGCTGAATACGTTTGACGCTTGGTGTTGCCTTGCCCCAACTTGATGTCAGGCATGGTGTCCATTTTGGCAGAAGGATCTGTCTCTGAAAAAGGTGGCTCATTAGGATCATAACCATACAATTTGAGATACTTTTCCTCTGCTTGTAAAGGAGTATGTGGAGCATTGAATGGAAGGTACAAAAAGAAGGGTGCATCATCAGAAGATTCATTGATAAATTTGACTGCTTCATTGGTTAATAAAGTCGTCGCATACCCTTTATCATAGCAAGTTTCATAATTGCGATGCCAGTCTAATTCCTGTCTTCTTCGATGGGTAAAATAATTGACTTGCCCACCATAATGACCATAAAAATAAGTGAAGCCCTGATTGAGAGGATGAAATTTGATATTGCTGTGTCCTAAGTGCCACTTGCCGATACAAGCCCGTTTGGTATAACCCTCTTCTGCCAAAATTTCGGGAAGCAAAATCTCTTCGGGAGGTAAGCCGTCTTTTCGATTGGGAACGATGACCTTACCACTCAAACCTGTACGACCTGGATAGCGTCCTGTCAACAATCCCACCCTTGAAGGTGTGCAACTAAAGTAAGCATAAAATCTATCTAATTCAATCCCTTGTTTGGTCAGTTTATCAATATGGGGAGTCCGAATTTTGCTACCATGATAACCTACATCGTTCCATCCCAAATCATCGGCTAACATAATGATGATATTGGGCTTTTGGGGTGTTTTGGAGGGAGTATCAGTCAAAGAATTGACAGGGGCTTTGGGTTGATTATCAGAGGCAGAAGTTGTTTTTTTACCATCACAAGCATAAAATGCAATGACAAATAAAACCCATAAACTCAAATGTTTTTTTAAATAGTTTTGCATGTAAATAGTCTGATTTTTGTTGCAAGTTAAGCGAGATGTAAAACTAGAAAAGACTGCTTGTTGTTTAACAGCCACTAAAAACTTGTCACTTAAAAAGTAGATTGTATGTTGGTAAAAAATGCCCCTTTGTTTAAAAAGCTAATATCAATCAATAAATCAGTATCCGATAAAATATCAGAAGTATAAATCAATTCACCATTTTTACGGTAATGAATGCGCTGGTCAATCCGTTCAATACGCAATTGGTCATTTTTGTTATATCTTCCAAAAGTTCCTTTATAACGACCCTTTTCTTGAATGGTCAAATAGCCCTTAGCTGTCAAATAAAATCCATATTGAATAGACCGTATTTTCGCATTTTTATTTTCAGGAGATAAACCCAAAACACGATGTTTGTTCTGTTCGGTCACTTTCCATTCAACAGCCCCATTTTCATTTGCCTTGAGTCGATTATTAGCAGCCAAACCCGACTTACCATCTCCTTCTTTCATGGCTAGTAAAGTATCTTTTTTGACTCTTACACCTACTTGGTCTGTCCAAGTAATATTTGAATTAAGATGTAAACTATTGGAAAGGTCATCTAATTGTTGAAGATGTTTTTGTTTTTTTTCTTCTAAAGCAATAGATTCAGGTGTATCAAAAGGTGGAAAACTTCTAAAAAGACTAAAGGGAAATGGATTGTAAAAGAACTGAACTTGATGCGATCCTTTGGGTATTTTAATAGATTTAAAGGTCTTGAACAATTTTTCAATTTCGACGGTTTCGCCATTGATTTTAGCATGCCAATCTGCATCCCAATTGTCAACAAAATGAAGATAGCCATCTGAATCTGTTTGTACCATAAGTTTCAGATAATCACCATTGTAAAACTTCACTTTGTGGTTAAAATTACTGACTTGTTCGTCATTAGTAGCATCTTCTATAAACTTTTCGGTCTCAAGATAAGAATTGTTTTTTGTAAAATATAATTTTTTTCCATCTGTTACACCTAAAAACTGATCCAATGATGCTGGACGTTCTTTATTAGACTTTACTTTATTTCTCAAATCCTCATTTTTAAAGTCATCTCCATAGGTTCCACCTTGTGCGACTACAAAGTCCGTATATCGACTATAGTACCACTTTTTTCCATGTAAAACGGATAGGGGAGTCGGGGTATAAATTCGGGATAGAAATAAATTAAAAGCCCTTTTGGTATTAAAATACATCTCGTTCATTTGCTCTACATTGACTACCTTTCTAAAACTAGTAGGACTTTCTGGATAAGAACGAATTTTGATAGCAGTCAAACCAACATCATAACTATTTAAGAACAACAATATGATAGGAATGCTGTAAGATAGTAGTTTTTTATTGGCTTTGAAAAAATCACTTTTCCAACGTATCAATAAAAGCCCAGATAATAAAATAAAAGACAAAATCCCTGCATAAATATAAAGACTGGGTGCAAAAGAACTGCTGTATTCTTCCACATCCATTAGTTTTTTCTTCCAATTAGGGATCAAGGTTTCTACATTATTAAGATACAACTGAATGCCTAATATAAAGGCATAGACTCCTGCAAAAATCCCCAAGAATTTCCCCATTTTTTCCTTAAAATCGTCGCTTCGATATTCTTCATTCAACAATATATTGATAAGAAAATGAAAGCCTTTTGCCAACAAAATCGCCAAGAAAGGCAACAAGATAATATTCAATCGTCCCCAAGTTCGCAAATTAGAAAAGCCAGGCAATACTGCCCAAAATAGCTTGAATAAAACGAAGTTGGCATAGGTCGTCAGAGAGATAAATGCAATAAAGCCAATCGAATAATAAAATAGTTTTTTATCTTCTTTTTCTCGACTGATGGTATAAAAATGATTGATGATATACAACACAATCATTAAGAGAGAGATAAAGCCAAAATAATACCAACCTCTTGTATCTGAAAAACAAGGAATAAACAAAGCACTCAAGGTATCAAAAAAGCCAAAAGGTGCTTCCAAAGCATACTCCACATCACTCGCATCTCGGTTAATCACCTGTCCTTGCAACTGACTCAGTTTATACAAATAAGGAGCCGCCAACAATGCAGGCGGAATAATGGCTAAAAAGATAGCTCCCAAATACTTGGCAATATTCAAGTCTTTCACTCCTGTAAATGCTTCTCTTGTTTTGGGCAACAAAAGCATTAAAACAAAAGGCGGAAATAGAAATATAGAGTAATAAATATAGTAGGGATAAGCTCCAAAAAGCAACATAAGGGTTCCCAAAAACAAGAGCAAAGTTCCTTTGATGCGTTTTCGACTATGCACCATCATCGTCAATGCCAACAACATCAACATCATCCAAGCCGATGAATGGGTCGCTGGAACCCGATTCAAAGTTGTCAACATTTTGAAACTTACACTCACTACCATCGTTGAAAATAGTGCAGCACTTGGTGAAATTCTCAAATATCGCAACCATTTGAACAGAAAAACAGCAAAAAGAGCCACACCAAAGATGGATAGTCGTTGATAATCTGCCCAAGAAAATCCGCCCATGATCTTGTAATAAAGCGCAAGGGGAAAGTTCAAAGGGTAAAAAACTTGATTAAAAGGACTTGAAAAGAAGGGAAAACCAGCCGCTTCCACAGGCGACCAAAGCGGCAATCGAAAATTACTCAAAGCATCCAATAGATACACTTTGGGAAAGTGAAAATAAATCACATCGACCCCAATTTTCAAGGAATAAGCCGTATCAGGAACCAAGTATCGAATTAGATACACAAAAGGCCATAAAAAAGCCATCAACATATAGGGCCAATCCCGTTTTAATAATTTTGGTTGCTCACTCATTCTCTTTATTTGATGACAAGTTGATTGTGACTTAATTTTTAGTGACGAGTGGATGGTGACAGGTGACTTTTCGGTTCTTTCGTGACTTCATCCAAAAGAATGAAGTAAAGCATTTTTTTCTCTTTTAGGAGCGCACTTTACTTGCTTCGTTGTGATGGAAAGTCCCGCTATCCGTTCTTATCACCAAGCCACCCAAACCGTTTTGCCCACGCCATTTGGTGATACCACTCCTATCGGGGCTATTTGGGTAAGGACAGTACTTCTTAGGAATGAAAACGGGACGAAAGTGACGATGTGACAGGAGGGGACGATTGATGAGTCGTTAATCAAAAACTCATCACTAACAGAACCGAAACGTCCCCTTCCGTCCCATTTTAAAACGTCCCCTCGTCCCAAACTTGTAACCTAGTAATTCGTTTTTTCGTTTGCGACTATCGACTATCGACTATCGACTATCGACTAT
>JAHDBB010000447.1 GCA_020630635.1 Chitinophagales bacterium | reverse complement strand
ATTTTTGCTTCGTTTTTATCGACTGAAAAATGAAGGCCCGTCTGGCGAAGACAAGTAAACGAACAGTCAAAACACACAGATAACGGTTTACAATGTGCTTCACAAAAAATACCGTTTTAATCCCAAATTTACGTTAATGATTAATACAACTCATCCAATTTCATTTTCAAATATTTTAAAACGGCTGCTTTGGTACTCCAATAAGAGAGCAAAACGCCTATCAATATGATGGAAAAACAAATGTACACATAATGTAGTATATCTCGTTGAATGTGGACAAGATTTAAGTTTTTTTCTAGGAAATATAGTAGGACAAATAGCAAAATACAGGCTAAAAAGCCACTAACTAAGCCATTGACCACACTTCTATTCACAAAAGGACGGGTGATAAATCGTCGAGTTGCCCCCACCAATTGCATACTTTTAATTAAAAAACGATTAGAATACATCGAAAGTTTGATCGTATTGTCAATTAAGCTAATCGCAATAAACAAAAAGATCGCTCCCAATATCAACAATCCAATACTCAACTTTCGCATATTATCATTGATTAAATTAATGATATTTTTGTGATAATATACTTCCTTGATCGCTTCTTCTTGCAAAAACTCATATTCTAAGTTACTTAGACTATCTTGATGCGTATATTTTGCCTCCAAGTAGATATTGAAGGAATTAGACAAAGGGTTGAAACCCAAGATGTCAGTAAATTCCTCACCGTATTCCTTTTCAAACTCTTTGGCGGCCTTCTCTTTAGAAACGTAATCGGCTTGTAAAATGTATTTTTTTTTGCCTAAAAACGACTTAACCTTATCAATTTGTTGAGGTGTTGCCTCATCTTCCAAAAATAAGGATATTTCAACCTGTTCTCTCAATTGCTTAGAAAGATTGGTCGCATTGATAAACAAAGTACCCAATAAGCCTAAGACAAATAAGACCATCGTGATACTAATGATGGCATATATTTGAGAGGGTTTGGCTCTTGTTGGTTTTCCAGAATTGCGTGCCATGTTTTATTCCATAATTATTTAGTTTACGCAGTATTTTCCTAAAATTACGAATATTGACGGAAATGCTTGCGTATTTTAATGCTTGCTTAACGTTTTTTTGATTTTTTATTGGTTCTTTGATGTAGGAACAGATTGCATCTGTTCTTTTGGTCTGAACTGTAAACTGATGCTAAGAAGTCCTATCCTTTCCAAAATAGTCCCGAATGGATTAAATTCTAACTTTAAATTTTAAAATCCTAAATCGGTTCAGCTTGTGAAGCGTTGTGTCCTTTCAAAAATAGCCCCGATAGCAGTAGTATTCGTGTTGAAGCGTTGGCTTAGAAAAACATTGGCAACACGAATAAGAACGAATAGCGGGACTTTCTAATACGACGAAGCACTTAACTATTCGCTCCCAAAAAGAAAGAACCACATTAATAATTCATCATTTACAATTCACCATTACTACCTGCCCAATCAATTCCCTTTTTCAACAAATTTAGCGTCTTTTTTTCTAGCGAATCGGGAGCCGATTGTACATTGTAATGCCACTCAACTTGGGGCGGTAAACTCATTAAAATCGACTCGATGCGTCCATCTGTATCTAGTCCAAATTTCGTGCCTTTGTCATAGACCAAATTGAATTCGACATATCGTCCACGCCTCAAATATTGCCACTTTTTTTCATTTTTGCCGTATTCTTTATCCCGATTGTGATCGACCATATGAAAATAAATCGGAATAAAGGCTTTGCCGACTGCTTGCACAAAACCAAAGCGTTCTTCCTTTGTAAATCCCTCATCACTGGACAGTCTATCAAAGAAAATCCCGCCAATTCCTCTTGTTTCTTTGCGATGCTTGATATAAAAATAATCATCCGCCCACTGTTTAAATTTTGGATAATAATTGGGGTGAAAACGATCACAAACGTCCTTCAAATATTGGTGGAAAAATACCGCATCATCCTCTTGAACATAATGAGGTGTCAGGTCAATGCCGCCCCCAAACCAATGAATGCCATTGGACATTTCAAAGTAGCGAATGTTCATATGAATGATGGGAATCATTGGGCTTTGGGGATGCAAGACTATCGAAACACCTGTTGCATAAAAATTGGCTTTGGGCAATTGTAAGGCATTCAATATTTTTTCGGGCATCTCCCCATGTACTGCAGAAAAATTGACTCCGCCTTTTTCGATAACCTTGCCATCCGTCATGATACGAGTACGACCACCACCGCCTTCTGCTCGTTCCCAAAGGTCTTGATGAAATTTTCCTTTTCCATCTTTTTCTTCCAAACTTTGGCAAATTTCATCTTGTAAGCCTTGAAACCAAGTAGTGATGTATTCTTTTGTCATATTTTTGTTTTTAAGGGGACGTAGTCTAAAAAAAGTGACGTAAGGGGACGAACTGTTCAATTTTTGCATGTTTGGGACGTAAGGGGACGAAATTTTAAGTGTTATTCGACTAATCAAACAAAAACGTCCTATCGTCTCAAAACTAGGAACTGAATCGAAAAAACGTCCCGTCGTCCCAAAGCCAAGAACTGAACCGAAATCGTCCCATCGTCACCATTTACTCCCTATTGATTCATCTCATTCAAAAGGATTTGTTTATTCTTTTTAGCTGAAGCATAATTAGGATTCAACTCCAACGCTTTGTTATAATCCGCCAATGCCTTATCATATTCTTGGTTCAAATGATGGATAATCGCCCTATTATTAAACGCCTTATCATATTGGTTGTTTAAAGCAATGGATTGATCATAATCTTTTAGAGCCAAGTCATTATTTTTCATCTCATAATGGAGACGACCTCTATCATTGTAACTTCTAAAATTATTGGGGTTTAATTCAAGAGCTTTGTCATAATCCTTTAACGCTCTATCATAGTTTTTGGTGTTGAGATAGATAAAACCTCGATAGGTGTAAGGTAAAGCGTATTTAGGTTGTAATTTGATGGCTTTATCAAAATTGGATAGTGCATTTTTAGCATCTCCTTTATCATAAAAGTACTCACCCCGTTTGGTAAAAGCCAAAAAGTTCTGATTATTTTGTTTGATCGTATCTGTCCAAAGAGTCAAGCTATTTTTCCAAACACCGCAACGTTGAAAGGACAAGCCGCTAAATAGTAAAGTTGCTACTCCCAATATTCCCAAAATAGGCATTCGCCAAGATTTCAGACTCTTTTTATTCAAAACAGCATCGACTCCTATGCCTATAATCAAAAAGATACCAACATATGACAGATAAGTATAACGGTCTGCAATGATGGCATTACCTACGGTCACAAACTGGAGAACGAGGGCTATATTAACCAAGAAAAAGAGAAATCCAAAGGTAATCCAACGGTATTTTTTCCACATCGCCAAAGCACCACCCAATAAAGCCAATGCGAACACAGGAGCCACCATATAGAGGGCTGGCAACGATTGAGAGGCAGAACTGACAGGATAGGGATACAACGCTGACAAATTAAAAGGTAAAATCAATTTGACTAAGTACATCATGGTTCCATAACCAGCAAAAGCAATTCGTTGGAAAAAGCTAAATTGGCTAAAAGAACCTACTGCTGTAGAGGTTTGGATGCTGATGGTAATGAGTCCAAAAATAACGGACAAAACCAAAAATGGGACTTTTTCACCAATGGCTCTTCCGCCCATTTCACGCCTTTTATAAAAGTCTATCAACCACAGAACAATGGGAAAGACAACAGCGGCTGGTTTAGATAACAAGGACAATACAAATAGAATCAAAGTAATCCCCAAATATTTGGCTTTAGAGTTACCCAGATAAGCCAAATAAGACAATAAGCCGCTCATAAAAAAGAAGGTATAAAGAACATCTTTTCGTTCTGATACCCACGCCACCGACTCCACATGCATTGGGTGAATCCCAAAAAATAAGGCAGTGACAATACCTACCCACAATCGCTTATCTGTCAGATGATAGGCAAATAAAAAAACAAGGAATGTATTGGCTAAATGAAGCAATAAATTCGTAAAATGATAGGCAGAGGGATTGAGTTTTCCAAAGACATAGTTGAGGGTCAAAGATAGCATGGTCAATGGATGATAATTATTGGCAATGGGTTGGGTAAACATCGCCTTGATATTATCTATATAAAATCCTTGAATGTGTGGATTTTGAGTCACATACAAGCCATCATCCCAATTGGTAAAGCTGTTATTGAGTGTGGGGAAAAAGACGATGGTTGTCAATACCAAAATCGCCACTAAAGGAAGAAAAATCTCTTTGGGCAACCATTTATTTAGAAAACTTAAATCTTTTGTATTATCTTGCTGATGCGTCATTATCAAATTTTACAAGTTGGGACGAAGGAACGTTTTTTAGGAGTCCACAGTCGAGGGGTCAATAGTTTCCTTATATGACAAGTGATAGTGACTGGTGACTTTGGTTCCTTTCTTGAGTGTGAGAAAGATAGAACTCCTACTCTTTTGGGGGTTATTTTTCAAAGCATTTTAAAAGAGGAGAGAACAGTTGAGCTTTCATCGCAATGGATCTCCCCGCTATCCGTTCTTATTGCTGCTAGGCTCTACCGCAAGTCTGGGCTTGGCTTTAAGCAGCAATACCACTACTATCGGGTCTAGTTCGTTGTGGAAAGAACCCATAGTTCCAGAACTTCAGGATACAAAGATAAAAGAATGCATTCAAATCATCTTTTTATCTGTCATTTTTCCTGCTTTTTTGTAGAACAAGGATATTGTTTTACTTTTATACCTTCAATATACTTTCAAACCCATCTTCTTACTATGAAAGCACTACACGACATAGGACGTTACTTTATTATGTTGAGAAACATGATCGCCATTCCTGAAAAATGGGGGATGTATTGGAAGGAGTGTCTGCGACAAATGAATAATATTGGGGTTGGTTCCTTGACCATCATCGCCTTGATTTCGGTCTTTTTAGGGGCTGTTACCTCCATCCAATTCTCTTATCAACTATCAACTTCCTTTGTGCCGCTTTATTACATCGGTTATATTGTAAGAGATATGATGTTGATAGAGTTGGCTCCTACCTTTTCTTGTTTGATACTGGCTGGAAAAGTGGGGTCAAATATTGCTTCCGAATTGGGGAGTATGCGGAGTACAGAACAAATTGATGCGCTGGAAATTATGGGGGTCAATACCGTTTCGTATTTGGTGGCTCCCAAAGTGTTTGCAGCCGTTTTTATTATTCCCTTTTTGGTGATTATATCGGCTTTTTTGGGAATTATCGGTGGTTTGGTGGCAGTAACCGCTAGTGGAAAAGTACCTAGCGAAGTCTTTTATCGAGGTTTAGGGATGTGGTTTGAGCCATTTAATGTGAGCTTAATGTTGATAAAAGGGATTGTTTTTTCTTTTCTTTTATCTTCTGTGGCATGTTTTCAAGGATTTTACGTTAAAGGAGGGGCTTTGGAAATTGGAGCTGCAAGTACTCGTGCCGTAGTGAATAGTAGTATCTTGATTTTGATAGCAGATTATATTATTGCGGTAGTATTGTTGTAAAGGGGAGTGGTGGCGAGTGACTGGTGATTAGGGCTACCCGTCTAAGTTTGCCACGATTATTATCCAATTTTACAATCAAAGAAAAA
>JAHDBB010000446.1 GCA_020630635.1 Chitinophagales bacterium | reverse complement strand
CGTTTTTTCGGTTCTGTTAGTGCTTTTTGGGACGAGGGGACGTTGTTTCGGTTCTGTTAGTGCTTTTTGGGACGAAGGGACGTTTTTTCGGTTCTGTTAGTGCTTTTTGGGACGAGGGGACGTTGTTTCGGTTCTTTTCTTTTGGGGACGATGGGGACGTTTTTTCGGTTCTGTTTGTGGTTTTGGGACGAGGGGACGTTTTTCTGTTCGTTTTGTGAGGGTGCATCCCAAAGTGTCGCATATAAAAAATAGCCATGTGTGATTCAAATTAGAACCGAAAAAGAAGCGTTGGCGTGCTAAATTTCGGTAGCGGGGTGATGGCATTGTGAAAGGAACATTAAATTTAGCGAGATTTTTGTTTCATTTTTATCGACTGAAAAATGAAAGCCCGTCTGGCGAAGACAAGGAAACAGACAGTCAAAACACACAGAAAATAGTTCTAAAAATGGTCAAATAACACTCAACAAAATTACTAATGCGACAATCTGGGCTGCACCCTTTTGTGATATTAGGACGAATGAGACGCTTCGGTTCTGTAATTTTTGATTTATACCTGAAATCTTTCGATAAAAATCAATGTCCCTTTACTCAACACCGTCCCCTTGCGTCCCGTTTTCTAATGCTAAGAAGTTGTGTCCATAACCAACTAGCCCCGATAGGAGTGGTATAAATGTAATGCGCTGGCTGCCTAAAACTTGGCACATTTATAAGAGCGGATAGCGGGACTTTCCTGCACGACAACGTCTAACCTTTCGCTCCTAAAGCTTTCTATTCATCACATTTATTTTCTACTTTATGGTTCGTGGAAATTTGGCAACTTTGGTTCTTTTTACCAACCTAAGAAGTCATGAAGCAACAGGCATATTTTTTTCTCCCCATTCTTTCATCCTTTCAATCACAGGCATCAAACTCTTTCCTAAGTCAGTAATAAAGTACTCCACTCTTGGCGGAATCTCGGCATAGATTTTTCGCTCCAAAATCCCATCCGTTTCTAATTCTCTCAATTGTTTGGTCAACATCTGCTTGCTGATTCCTTCGATACCTCGACTCAAAATACCAAAACGATTGACTCCTTGGCTAATCATATACAATACAATGGGCTTCCATTTTCCACCAATTCGACTCATACAATAGGTAACAGGACACCGATAAAGCGCAACAGTCTTTTTTTCTTCCATCTTATTTTATTTTATAAAACACTGACAATCAATAATAGTCATTTTTTAGTGACTACTGTACTTTAAAGCAACTACTTAATTTTATTAAACAAATATAGGGGATTTGTCCTTTTCTACCTATGAATCAAACAGATTATTTGTTGTATAATGTAAGCGTATTGTGTAATTTTATAAAATACTTTGGTAACATTTTGTAAAAACGCTGTCTTATGGAGGAGTGAAAAACAACCATTTTTGTTAAGCCATTCCCTAATATCAAAAAATCAATATGGATAAAGTCCACAATCATAATGTCAAATTGCGTCCTTATAGTCGATTAATGCATTGGTATCGTTGGTCAGACGTATATATTCCCTTATTCAATCCAACGGCAAGGCTGGCTTTGAAAATGAAATATATGAAGAATCTGCAAACCGTCAATGCGTTTGTCAAAGACAAGGAAACGGAAATGCAAACTTGGTTTGAAAAGACTAATTTCTTCTTTGGCTTTTCGAGTCCCCGTTCTGGAACTGTGTTTTTGACCGACTTCTTTTTGAGTGAATTAAAAGGCGGAGTCGTCGAACATGAAGCCAATATTGTTGATTATCCTGCTTTTACACAAGCAATCCAATCACAGGAAGTGGCATTGGGCTACTTTGAAAATTTTAGAAAGAAAGATATTTTTTTCCGAACCAAAGGCGAGCCTATTGATTTTTATGGAGAGATTAATCCGTTTTTAAGAATGCATGCCAAAGCCATTGGCGAATTGATTCCACACGCCAAACGTTTTCATATTATTAGAGATGGTCGAGAAGTAGTACGTTCTGTGATGTCCAGAGATAAGTTGGGCAAAAAAGATCCAATGGCGGTTAATATTAGTCCTCCGTCTAATGATCCTTACTATTCCAAATGGAAAGAGATGAGTCGTTTTGAGAAGGTCTGTTGGCAATGGCAATTTAGTAATCGTTTTTTGAGGGAAAATGTGCCTCATACTGTTTACTTCAAAAAACTTCGTTCTGACTATCCCTATTTTAAGGAAAATATTTTGGATTATTTGAATTTGGATATTGCAGAAGCAGCTTGGCAGGATTATGTAAGTCAACCCAAAAATCGTTCTGCTAAATATCGTATGCCACATTGGAAAGATTGGACACAGGAACAAACAGATACTTTTTGGCGGATTTGTGGGGAAGAGATGAAGGCGTATGGTTTTGAATAAATAAAATAAAAAATTTTCGATAAAAGAAAAAGGCAGTGCTATATTTGTAATGCTGTATTTTTAGCGACCCGTAACTTTTTCACAAGGGATTAAAATCCCTCGCTCAAAAGAAACTCACCCATTTTCAAAGAGAAGGAATTCATTCCTTTTCTAATACCTGGCTTGGTCGCTAAAATTGGTGTGAGAACAAGTACAAATAAAATCAATCAGATGACTCTTCCTATATAGTATTAGCCATCCGATTGAAAAGATTTTACACTACGAAAGTGCCTTGATTCCTGGCAATTCCTTTCCTTCAAAAAACTCTAACATCGCTCCGCCACCAGTCGATACAAAACTGATTTGGTCTTCTAGCTTAAACTTTTTGACGGCTGCTACCGAGTCGCCTCCACCGACCAATGAAAAGGCTCCGTTATCGGTCGCTGCACCTACGGACAAAGCAATATTTTTTGTTCCTTTTTGGAATTTACTCATTTCAAAAACGCCCATTGGACCGTTCCAAATGATGACTTTGGATTGTTCGATAATTTCGGCATAGGCTTTGCAGGCTTTTTTACCAATATCTAAGCCCATCCAGTCGTCTGGAATTTCGTTGCTTGCACAAGTTTTCGTTTTGGCTTTGTTGTCAAATGCGTCGGCAGCTACGGCATCTTCTGGCAATACGATATTGACTTTTTTCTTTTTGGCTTTTTCCAATAGCTCCAATGCAAGGTCTAATTTATCATCTTCGACCAATGAGTTTCCGACTTGTCCGCCTTGTGCTTTGATGAAGGTAAATGCCATGGCTCCACCGATCAAAATGTTGTTGGCTTTTTTCAATAGATTTTCGATGAGGTTGATTTTGTCAGATACTTTAGCTCCTCCCAAAATCGCTGTAAAGGGCTTTTCTTTGTTCTTCAAAACGCTGGTCGCATTCTCGATTTCTTTGGTCATCAATAAGCCAGGTAAACGGTCTTTCTTGGGAAAGTATTGGGCGATGATGCTGGTGGATGCGTGCGCTCGGTGGGCGGTTCCAAATGCGTCATTGACATAGACATCACAGCCTAAATTAGCAAGGGCTTTTGCGAAGCGTTTATACCCTTTTTTCTCGCCTGGATTGAAGCGCAAATTTTCTAATAATAGGACTTCTCCTGCTTCCAATTGAGCGACGGCTTTTTTGGCTTCTAAGCCGATGGTGTTTTCAGAAAAAAGGACGGGTCTTTCCAATAATTTTTCTAATTCTTTCACGACATTTTGTAAGGAGAACTTGGGTTCTGGTCCTTTTTTGGGTCGTCCTAAGTGGGACATCAATACGACACTTCCGCCATCGTCCAATATTTTTTGGATGGTCGGTAAAGCGGCTTTGATACGGGTGTTGTCGGTGACTTTTAATTTGTCATTTAATGGCACATTGAAGTCTACTCGTACAATGGCTTTTTTGTTGGCAAAGTTGTATTTATTAAAGTTACGCATTTTTTATTATTTAGTCCATAGTCGATGGTCAATTGTCAATCGTTCATTCTATGACATACGACTAAGCTATTATTTTTTAATTTGGTTATTTTTTTGAGGAGAGAACGGTTATTACTCTTTCATCGTGATGGGGCTTCCCGCTATTCGTTCTTATGCATGCAGCCTCGTTTTAGGTAGCCAACGCTTGTGCATTCATACCACTACTATCGGGTCTAGGTGGTTGTGGTGAGGACTTCTTGGTGCTAGAAGATGTGGCGAAGGGACGAACTGTTCATTTTTACATGTTGGGACGTGAGGGGACGTTTATATTGTATTAGGCGACAAAAGCAAGTAATAAACTAAAACGTTCCACTGTCGACAAAGCACGAAATGAACTAAAATGTCCCGTTGTCTCTTACTAAAACAATGTTCTGTCCTTTCAAAAATAGCCCCGATAGTAGTGGTATTCGTGGGAAGCGTTGGCTTAGGAAAACGTTGGCGACACGAATGAGAACGGATAGCGGGACTTTCTGTAACGACGAAGTACCAAACCTTTCGCTCCTCTATAAAATAAGAAAAAGTCACAAAATGAGCATCATTCATCATTCACAATTCACAATTCACCATTATCAAATTCTTTCTCTTCTAAAAAATAAAAAACGTTTACCAAGCTTTTCGCCTAGTAAACGTTTGTTGTATCTAATTTATGTCATTTGTCATTTTAAGCAAATCTGGCGATGAGGTCTGCTAAACGATTGGAGTATCCAGCCTCATTATCGTACCAACCTAAGATGCGGACCATCTTGTCCATTACCTTTGTGAAGGGTGCGTCAAAAATGCAAGAGTGTGGATCACCAACAATATCAGACGAAACGATAGGAGCTTCGTTGTAACTCAAAATACCTGCTAAATCGCCTTTGGCTGCTTTGGCAAAAGCCTTGTTGACTTTATCGACTGTTGCTTTTTTAGAAACAATCACATTTAGTTCTGTAACGGAACCTGTAATCGTTGGTACACGCATTGCTGCTCCATCCAATTTACCATCTAAATGCGGCAATACTTTTCCAACAGCAATGGCTGCACCAGTCGTCGTCGGCACAATATTGAGTGCGGCTGCTCTCGCTCTACGTAAGTCCGTATGTGGCGCATCTTGTAAACGCTGGTCGGCTGTGTAAGCGTGCGTCGTCGTCATTAGACCATACTCAATACCAAAGTTATCATCCAAGATTTTGACCATTGGAGCCAAACAGTTGGTCGTACAAGAAGCATTAGAAATAATCTTAGTTCTCTTGCTTAACTTACTATCATTTACTCCTAAAACGATGGTTTTAACAGCCGCTTTACCTTTGGCTGGTGCAGAGATGATAACGTGCTTTGCTCCTGCATTTAAGTGATAGCCTGCGGTCTCTTTGGTACGAAAAACACCTGTAGATTCTAATACGACATCAACTTCTAAATCTCCCCAAGGAAGATTGTTGGGATCTCTTTCAGAATACGCATTTATTTTATCCTCATTGATGTAGATGTACTCGTCGTCTGCGGATACTTCTCCTTGATAAATGCCATGAGCTGTATCGTATTTGAAAAGGTGAGCCAATGTTTTGTTATCGGTCAAATCATTGATTGCCACGATTTCAATATCTGGATTTTGGCTAAGGATTCGGGCAGTCAGCCTTCCGATTCTTCCAAAACCATTGATTGCAACTTTTAGTGCCATAGTTTTATTTTTGATAATTGTTTGAGGATTTTACCTCATTTTTTTAAAAACGGTGCAAAGTTGCGAAAAAAAAAGGGTAAGTACAACATCCCTTTTTAGAAATTG
>JAHDBB010000445.1:2219-5636 GCA_020630635.1 Chitinophagales bacterium | reverse complement strand
GTCGATAGTCGATAGTCGATAGTCGATAGTCGATAGTCGATAGTCGATAGTCACAAACGAAAAGATCGTGAACTAGGTTACAAAATTTTTGGAATTTTGGGACGAGGGGAATGTTTCGGTTCTGTTCGTGATTTTTTGCCACAAATACACGAATGTGGCTTCTTTACTACCTGTTGTGTCTGTGGAAAATAGCCCCGATAGTAGTGGTATCACCAAAGGGCTTGGCTTGCGACCACAAGTCGAAAAGACTTGCGGTAGAGGATGGCTTGGTGATAAGAACGGATAGCGGGACTTTCTAGTGCGATGAAGTAGCAAACCTTTCGCTCCTAAATAAAAAAGATATTTTAAAAAAGAAGGAATGCGTCCAAGAGTGCTTATTGTTTTTAATCGTCTGAATATTGGTGGGCTGGCTCCGCAAGTTCTTTATACTGCACAGTATTTGCAAGATGAATTTGAGGTGAAGCTGGTGTGTGGGGCATTGGATGAAGGTGAGGCGGGTTTTGATTCGCTTTTGGAAGAGACAGGTTTGACTTTGGAAATTGTGCCGAATATGCATCGGGCGATTCATCCTATGAAGGACTTTAAGGCGTTGCAGTTTTTGCGGCAGTATATCAGAGATTTTCGACCCGATGTGGTGCATACTCATGCTGCTAAATCGGGGGCATTGGGACGATTAGCGGCTTATCTTGAAAAAGTACCTGCTATTTTTCATACCTTTCATGGTCATGTCTTTCATTCCTATTTTGGGGCTGCAAAAACTCGTCTTTTTTTGGAGACGGAACGATGGTTGGCCCAAAAATCTTCGGCTATTGTTACGATTAGTCGATTGCAAAAAAAAGATATTGAAGCGTTTAAAGTATGTGAAGGTGAACGGATTCGAGTTATTCATTGTGGCTATGATTTGAAAAAGTTTGTGGAAGGGATGGACGCTAAACGCAAGGCTTTTCGCCAGCATTGGAGACTTGATGATGAGACTATCGCTATTGGTATGGTTGGGCGATTGGCTCCGATTAAAAATAATGCGCTTTTGTTGAAGGCGATTCAAAAAGTAAAAACTCAAACGGCTCTTCCTTTTCGGATTTTATTGGTGGGTGATGGAGATGAAAGAAGTAATTTGGAAAATTTGGCAAAGGATTTGGGCTTGTCTTTTGATCATCAACCCAGTGATGCTTGTGATGTGATTTTTACTTCTTGGATGACGGATGTTGTGCCTGTGTATGCTGGCTTGGATTTGGCTTGTTTGACTTCTTTGAATGAAGGAACGCCAATTAGTTTGATTGAGGCGCAGGCAGCAGGTTTGCCAATTGTGAGTACGGATGTGGGTGGTGTGCGTGATACGGTTTTGGTGAATGAAAATGTGTTGTTGTCGCCTTCTAATGATGTAGAGAGTTTGACGGAAAATATTTTGAAGATGTTGGAAAAAATACAAAAGGGCAGTTTGGATATGGAAGCGAATCGAGGTTTTGTGTTTGAGAAGTTTGGATTGGAGCGGTTGGTGAGGGAGACGAAGGGGCTTTATAGAGATTTTTTATAAGAACTTGTTATCTGAATGAAAATTTTATTTGTACAAATAGTGCGTAAACTGGCAGGGTCAGAGAAGTATATTATTGAAGTGATGCCTTTGTTGCGAGAAAAGGGTATTGATTGTGAGTTTCTTTGTGTGGCTTTGAAAGAAGATAGTATGCGGCATCTGGAGGTAACGGAAAAGTTAGAAACATTGGATATTAAAGTTCATACAATCATTAGTGATACGACTTTTAGTTATGCACTTTTGAAAAAGATTTATGCTGTTGTCAAAATAGGAAATTATGATTTAATCAATTCACATTTGATTCATGCAGATGTTTGGATGGCTTGTGTCAAAAGATTGTTTGATAAAAATCTAATATTGGTTTCTACTAAGCATGGATATGGAAATGCGTTTACGACAAAACATGGTCATGATGCTTCCAAACGCATGTATGATTCCTATTATTTTTCAGCAGTTTTTGCGGAGAAATCTGTGCAAAGAAGTTTGTTAATTTCTAAAGGTTTGCAGAACTTATATACGGCTTTGAAGATTTGTAAAAAGGAAAAAACAGAGGTGATTTCTTATGGTTTTATAACAGAATATACGCCTCCTGCAAAAAATGAAGGTTATCGAATCAGTCCTAACCAATTGTGCATTGTGGCAAGACTTTTGGAACTCAAAGGACATAAGTATGTTTTGCAAGCCTTGCCTAAAGTGATCGAACAGATTCCTGATGTTCAATTGGTCTTGGTCGGTGATGGAGAGGAAAAAGATAACTTAGATCATTTGATTCAAGAATTGCAACTGACCGATTATGTAAAATTTATGGGTTTTCGGAAAGATGCGATGGCATTTATTGCAAACTCTGACATTATGGTGCTTCCTTCCAAATCAGAAGGGTTTGGGATTGTCTTTTTGGAAGCGTATGAGGTCAAAACTCCTGTCATTGCTTTTGATGTTCCTGCTTGTAATGAAGTGATTATTCATAATGAAACAGGCTTTTTGGTGACTCCTTTTGATATAGAAGAACTATCTCAACGTATTATTGAGTTGCTACAATCAAAGGAAAAACAAAAACGTTTTACAGAGAATGCTTATAAACGCTTGAAAACTTTTCATACACCTGAACGAATGGTTAAGGAGACGGTACAGTTTTATTATAAAGCATTGGAAAATAAAAACTAATTAATGGCTGAAAAACATGTCATCCGTAAGCAAGGTATTTCGACGGGCATTGTTTTGGGCTTAGGGATTGCATTGGGATTTTTGACACATGTGGTTCTTTTTCCTAAAATTATGGGATTAGCCGTTTATGGTTTGACTCAATGGATGATGTCTATTTTGACAGTCGTTAATTTTTTAGGAGGCTTTGCCATTAGTAATATTATTACGAGATACTTTCCCTATTATCAAAAACGAAAACCTGCCTTTTTTACTTTTGCCTTTATTTATACCTCCATTGGTATTGCTATCTCCTTATTGGTTCTTTTTGTTTTCAAAGATATAATTTTGACTTATGGAGTCAATGATACAGAAATTGAGTTAGCACAAAAATATTATTACCTTATTTTTATTGGAAGTTTCTTTATTCTTTATAATGAGTTTTTTCTTGCTTATGCTAAGTCTTTGTTAAAAGTTCGGGTTCCTAGTTTTTTGCAAGAAGTCGGACTAAGGGTGTTGACACTGGGCTTTATTTTATTTTATTTTTTTGAATGGATTAATGAAGAAACTTTTATCATTTTATTTGTTCTCAAATTTTGCTTTCTTTTTGTTCTTTTGGCTCTTTATCTCCTGCAAAAAAAGGAGCTTTCATTTAGTACAGAAGGATTTTCTATTTTTGGGGAAGAACGCTTTAAGGAAATACGCAATTTTGGGTTTTTTGCTTTTTTTTCAAAGTTGAGTGATGC
>JAHDBB010000445.1:0-2119 GCA_020630635.1 Chitinophagales bacterium | reverse complement strand
AATCTTTTTAATCTTATTCGATTTTTAGGGGATGGAACTTATGAGATTGGTCATTCGCTTACTTTGTTATTGGGTGTTGGTTATTTGATTTCAGCGAGTGTAGGCATTAATACGGTTATTTTGATCAATTCGCCTTATTTTCGATTTGATTTAGTGAGTAAAATACTGATGGCTATTTTGACCATTTCGTTGAATTATTGGTTGATTCCTTTGTGGGGTTTGTGGGGTGCTGCTTTGGCAACCGCTTTGACATTGGTGATTATCAATTTGTTGATTTCGTCTTTTCTGTTTGTGAAGTTTAAGATGTTCCCTTATCATTTTTCTTTTTTCAAAATTCTTGTTCCTGTCCTTGTGACCCTCGCTATCAATTATTTTTTGCCTATCTTAGATTGGTGGTGGTTAGATGTTATTTATCGTTCCATCATTGCTGCATTTATATTCATCGGAATTACTTTGGTTTTGGGTATTTCTTCTGATGTCAATTCTCTTTTAAAAGGCTTACTAAATCGAAAATAAATTGAAGAAGATTCTCATTTTAGCATATTACTTTCCTCCCTGCAATATGACGGCTGCTCAAAGGGCGGAAGCGTGGGCAAAGTATTTTCATTTGTATGGCTACTACCCTATTATTATTACTCGCCAATGGACTCAAGAAGTTAGAACAAATAAGGATATTTTTCAAGAAGCAACGGGTCCGATGGAACATGAAGTTTTTGAGACTCATGAAGTTTATCGACTTCCTTACAAGGCCAGTTTACGTGAAAGAGGTTTTAAAAAGTATCGTTATACTCGTTGGGAATTTGTTTATTTTTTGCAACGCATTATTGAAGCGATTGGCGAAAAGTTTTCTAATGCATTTATTGGAATGACTCCTTTTTATGAATTGGCAAAAGAGTTGTTATCAAAGGATCAAGGCATTGAAAAGCTACTGATTACAGGCAATCCTTTTATTTTATTTAAGTTTGGATATTTACTTCACAAGGAATTTAATATTACTTGGGTGGCGGATTATCGAGATGATTGGACAACGAATAAGATTATCGTTCATACGGGATTTTTACGTTCCAACTTAAATAAACTGAATCAATATTTTGAGAAGAAATGGCTAAAGACGGCTAAACGTTTCACCAGTGTTTCGCCTTTGTATCGTGATCGGATTGCCGACTTAATTGGTATTAAAGGAGAGGTTATTTTCAATGGTTTTTTTGAGGAAGCCTACTTACATTTAGACCCGACTTTAAATAAAGAATTTACACTTACATATAATGGCACACTTTATCCGATGCAAGAGGTTGAGATTGTTTTAGAGGCTATTATTCGCCTTATCAAAAACCACTCGGTACAACTGAAAGTGAATTTTATTGGTTTGTCTTTTGACATTGGGCAAGAGCAAAGGGTTCGGAATTGTATCAAGGGTTATGAGTCGTATTTTAATATTACGCCTCGTGTTCCCAAAGCAGAAATTTTGCAGATTCAGCAACAATCTCATGTGCTTTTGATGTTTTCTTATCAGTCGCTTAAAGGCATTCCTTCGAGTAAACTTTTCGATTATCTTCGATTTGAGAAACCTGTTTTACTTTGTCCGAGTGACCAAGATATTATCGAATCCATTTTGGTTGAAACGGGTTTAGGTATTATTTGTAATGATGTGGAAAGTGCTTATCAAAATCTATTGCGTTTATATCAAAAACATCAAAAGGAAGGTGTTATTCAAATGCCTGCTCATACGGATAAAATTGCTCAATATTCTCGGAATCAACAGACGAAGAAATTGGCAGAGATTTTGGATGGGATTTTTTTATTATAGTGACGATGGGACGTTCTGTTCATTTTCTATTTTTTAGGGACGAAAGGGACGTTTCTGTTCAAAGACTGTGATCCTATTAATCTCGAAGAATCCTATAATCCTATTCATCTTTACGCTATTTTAGTCCATAGTCCGCAGTCGATAGTTTGGTTCAGTTTGTGAATTTTCAGCAGTCAGAAATCTTATTAATCTCGAAGAATCCTATAATCCTATTCATCTTTTTGGCTAGGAGCGAAGGGTTCATTGCTTCGTCGTGTTGGAAAGTCCCGCTATCCGTTCTTATGCTAAAGACTTCGCAAAACCTCTTGGCTA